>JALYTR010000215.1 GCA_030854165.1 Pseudomonadota bacterium
TCTCGACGGGCGCGAGTTCGACCAGTTCCCGGCCCTCGTGATCGACCTGAAGGTCCTCGAACCGCCGCGCCTGGGTGAGCACCTGGCTCTCCAGCGAGCCGACGAACCGGTTATAGCGGCCGACGGCGGTTTCCAGCGACCGGCCCACGGCGTGGATGTGGTCGCCCATCACCGAAAGGCGCTTGTAGAGTTCGCGGCCGAGGTCGGCGATGTGGGCGGCGTTCAGGCCCTGTTTCTCGGTCCGCCAGCCATAGGCCACCGCCTTGCAAAGCGCGAACAGGGTGGTCGGGGTGACCACGATCACCCGCCGCTCCATGCCGTCGGTCATCAGGGCCGGCAGGCTTTCCAGAGCCATGGCCAGGAACCCGTCGCCGGGCACGAACATCGCCACGAAGTCGGGGGACATCTCCAGCTTGTCCCAGTAGGCGCGAGCGGCGAGGCTCTGGACGTGGGCGCGCAGGCTCTGGGCGTGACGGGCGAAGGCGGCCTGGCGGGCCGCCTCATCGACGGCGTCCTGGGCTTCCAGAAAAGCGGTGAGCGAACATTTGGCGTCGATCACGAAGAGGCCGCCGCCGGGCAGGCGCACGATGACGTCCGGCCGGTGCGCGGCGCCCTCGGCGTCCACATGCACCTGTTCCTCGAAGTCAATGCCGGCCTGCAGCCCCGCCATCTCTAGCACGTTGCGCAGCATCTGCTCGCCCCAACGGCCCTGCACCCCGGCCCCCCGGCGCAGGGCGGCGGAGAGTTTGCGGGCCTCGTCCTGGGTCGCCACCGAGGCGAGGAGGAGCTGGTCGATCTGCGCCTTGAGACCGCCGCTCTGCTCGGCCCGCGCCTTTTCCGCCGCCGTCACCTGGGCCTCGAACTTGGCGAGCGTATCGGCCACCGGCTTCAGCTGCGCCTCGAGCTTGGCCTGGGCGAGGACATCCTGGGCGCGAAAGGTCTCGGTCGCCCGCTTGACCAGATCGTCGGCCACGGCATTGGCGAGCACGGCGGCCTGCCCCTTGAGGACCTCCGCCCCCGCCGCCTGAGCCTCCATCAGGCTCACCCGCAACTCCGCCCGCCCGGCCCGCGCCCGCTCGGCCACCGCCCAGAACGCCATGGCTATGGTCCCGGCGGCGCCGAGAAACGAGGCGATGAGCAGGAGGGAAACGAGGTTCATGGTCCGTTCCTTAGCCGGAGTCGGGGGCGCTCGGCTAGCGGCGAACGGCCCGTCGGAGCGCGGGCGTCCCGCCCGCCCTTTTTTGTCGAGCCCGCCAATGGCGGTCGATCGGCTGGACCGGACGGGGGCGACCGCCGTCTTGGCGAGGGTCGAAGTGATCGGCGTGACGCGCGCCTCGCGGTTCAAATGGGCGAGCGCCTTGGCGCGCGGGCTGGGACGGCCGGTCTGGATCCTGCCGATCCTCAACTGGATCGGCCCCACCGCCGCCTTCGTCTTTCGGCGGGGTCCCCGGTTCGATCCGGCCCTGGTGCAATGGGCCGATGTGGAGTTTTATCGGCGAGTCCTGAACGGTGGCCGGCTGGAAGTCCTCGAGGGGGTGTGCGTGGGCTCCCTGGGCCACCATCCCGCCCAGATCACCGCCAGGATCGATCCCCTGGCGGCGGCGCGGCGGGAGCTGGCTCTGCTGGCGGCGCGGTCGCCGGCCTCGATCAATCCGCTGGAACGCGCCGTTTTCGCGGCCGGGCTGGGGCTGCGCTCATGGCTCGGCTGACCCCAGACGCGGGGGCGTTCACCTGCCTCCTTCCCGTCCACGCCGGCGACGATCCCGATCATTTCGAGATCGCTCTTGAAAGCGTCCTGGCCAACACCCTGGCGCCGGCGGAAATTCTGATCTGCCAGGATGGCGCGGTCGCGGCGCCGCTGGCGCGCGCCATCGAACGCGGCTTGCGGCGGGGCGCGCGGCTGGTCCGAAACCCGGGACCCTCGGGTCTGCATCACAATCTCAACCACGCCATGGAGGAGGTCCGCACCCCCTGGGTGTGCCGCGCCGACGCGGACGACGTGAACCTGCCGACCCGCTTCGAGACCCAGATGAATTTTTTGGTCCGCCATCCGGACGTAGCGGTCCTCGGCGCCGGCATCGTCGAGTTCTGGCCGGACGGGCGGGAGCGGCGCAAGGCCATGGCCCTGACCCACGAGGCCATCGTGCAGCGGGCCCGCTATCGCAACCCGATCAACCACATGACCGCCTTCTTCCGCGCCGCCGCCTTCTTCGCCTGCGGCGGCTATCCGGCCATTCCGGGCAAGGAGGACTATGGATTGTGGCTGACGATGATCGACCGCAGATACCGCCTGGCGAACCTCGAAGAGGTCCTGGTCCGCGCCCGCCTGGGCGGCGATTTCCACGGGCGCCGGTCGGGCCTGGGCAATCTGGCTTCCGAATACGCCCTGTTCAAGCTCAGGCGCGGTATGCGGGGGATCGGCGGCCCGGCGGCGGCGGCGGCGCTGATCGCCCGCGCTTCGGTCCTGGCCTTCGCCGCGCCCAGCCGCTGGGCCTACGAGGGGTTTCTGCGCCGGTGAAGACCGTCGCGATCCAAGGCGGCCTGGGCAACCAGCTTTTCGGCCTCGCCTTCGCCCATTCGGTGGCCACGCTGGCGGAAGAGCCCGTCGGCCTGGACGTGAGCGGCTTCGATGGCGATCGTTACGGCCATGACTTCATGCTGGGCGATCTGGCCTCGCGCCTGGGTCTTCATCCGGTTCGCCCGTCCCTGGCGGGCGGCCGCATGGCCCGCGCGGCGAGTTTCCTGCCCTGGACACCCTGGATTCGCGAGCCCGTCGTCCCGCCCGGCCTCGATGCCCTGCGGACGATCGCCAGTCGCGGCGTCTATTTCGACGGCTATTGGCAGAACGAGGCCTACATCGCCGAGCCCGAGGTGTTTCGTGCCGCCGTGCGCGCCTTCCTCGAAGAGCGCGGTGGGTCCACGACAGGCCACGACGTCGTCATTCATTGCCGAACCTATGCCGATGAACTCTGGCCCGAACGGCGGGGTGCGCCGGGCGCGGACTTCTTTGAGCGCGCCATCGAACGAATCGAGGCCGAGGGCGGCGCGGCAAGTGATATCGCCCTCATCTCCGACAATCTCGCTCTCGCCATGGAGCGGCTGGGCGCCCTGGGCCCTCGGGTGACGCCGCTGGCCGGCGGCGGCGGGTTTGGCGACATGGCCCTGATGCTGAAGGCGCGGTCGCTGATCCTCGCCAACTCGTCCTTTTCGTGGTGGGGCGGGTTCTGCGGGGAGGCGGAGCGGGTCATCTATCCGCGCCGGAACGGCTTCTACCACTACCCCACCCCCGCCAGCGCCTTCATCGTCATCTGAAGTCGCGAGAGCACATTGGCCAGTTGAGTTTACTCCCCGGACCGTCATCCCGGAAAGTCGGCGAAGCCGGCTTATCCGGGACCTAGCTAGGAGTCGCGCTCACCGGCGGTTCGATCCGCCCATCGCAGCGTCAACAGGCGTTGAATGTGGCCCCTGGGTCCCGGCTCTTCGCGCGAGGGCGCTCCGGCCGGGATGACGTCCAGAATTTTAGCACACGACGCTTTCGCCCAATGGCTTTCAGCGGCCGGACACCGGCAGATCGCGCCAGCAGGGCACGTCATCTCCAGGCCACGGTGTCGCCTCGTAGACCCCGCGGGCCACGGCTCTGGCGAGGCAATCGGCGGCCAGGGCGCCCAGGCGCGCCAGGATCAGATCGCCGGGCGCGGCGAGAGGACGCCGGCCGGTCGAGAGAACGAAGACCACATCGCCGTCGAAGGGCGTATGCACCGGCCGGATGGCGCGGGCGACACCGGCCTGGGCCATGATCGCCACCCGCCGGGCCTTACCGGGGGTGAGGATCGCGTCGGTTGCGACACAGGCCAGAGTGGTGTTGGCGCGAAGCTCGGCGGCCAGGTTGGCCAGCCCCCAGTCGTCGGGGTCGGCGCGGGCGTCGCCCAGGGGCAATCCCCCGAACTCATCGCCGATCTCGAACGGGGCGGCCCAGAAGGCCCGGCCTCCCGGCCCGACCACCGAGCCCAGGCTGTTCACCGCCGCCAGGGCGCCCACCGTATAGCCGTCGCCCGTCACCGCCGAGACCGATCCCAGGCCGCCCTTGAGCGCGCCGGCCGTGGCGCCGGCCCCTGCCCCGGCCGTTCCCAGGGCGAAGGCGCGGCCGGAGCTATGAGCCGCGCTCTGGACGGCGGCCATCCCCAGGGCGCGGTAGGGCGGCTCGAGTCCCCATCCCTTGTCGCCCCCATTGGCCAGATCGTAGAGAATCGCCGCCGGCACGATGGGGGACTTGGGTACGCCTGGCCGCTCGACCAGGCCAAAGCCGCGCCCCTGGGCGCCTAGCCAGGCCGCCACGCTGTCGGCGGCGGCCAGGCCGTAGGACGAACCGCCCGACAGCACCACCGCATCCACCGCCTCCACCAGGGTGTCGGCGGCCAGGATGTCGGTCTCCCGCGCGCCCGGCCCGCCGCCGCGCACATCCACCGCGCACACCGCCCGCTGGTCGGTCAGGATGACGGTGACCCCGGTCCGCGCCGCCGCGTCCATGGCCTGACCGACGCTCACCCCCGCCACGTCGGTGATCAGGTTCAGCGGTCCAGGGCCGGCGGCGTTCATGCCCCGAGGGTGGCGGCAGGCGCCTAGATTGTCTAGTGGCGCCGGCCGCGGTTCCAGCCCGCCCCGAACGCGGCTACGGTGGGCGATCGATCCGCGATTGAGGTCCCGTCATGCGTCTTGTCATAGCCGTCGCCCTATGTGTCCTCGCTGGAAGCGCGGCCGCCCGGAACCACGCGATGATCGCCGCCGCCAACCCGGCCGCCGTCGAGGCGGGCCTGGCGGTGCTGCGGGC
>JALYTR010000216.1 GCA_030854165.1 Pseudomonadota bacterium
GCATTGGCAGCGGCCTTAAGGGCGCCGCCTTCCTGCTGCTTGCGATCATCCTCTTCGCCTCGCCGCGCGCGCCGGCAGGGGTTGCCTCGCCACACATCGCACAGCCAGCGGCGTTCGTCGGCGTCACCACCATCGGCGCCGTCGTCATGGCCATCCGGGTGATCTACCAGACCTACGCTGGCTGGGACGGCGCCATCTATTTCTCGGAGGAGGTTCAGCGGCCGGACCGCAACGTGGCGCGGGCGACCTTCGGGGGCATCGCCCTGGTCACCGTGCTCTATGTGTTGATCAACGCCGCGGTCCTGCACGTTCTGACTCCCGGCGCCATCGCCGGATCGGTCCTGGCGGTGGGCGACGCGGCCAAGATCTCCTTAGGCGCAGCGGGGGATACGGTCATCACCGCCGTGGGCCTCTTCTCCCTGGCCGCCATCGTCAATCTTCAGACCATGGCCGCGCCGCGCATCACCTTTCGCATGGCCCGCGACGGCGCCCTGCCGCCGGCTCTAGGCGCGGTGGCCAAGGGCGGGGCGCCCCGGCGCAGCGTGGCCCTGATGGTCGTCGCCTCCATGCTGCTCACTGCTACCGGCAGCTACGAGAGCCTGGTCCGCATCTCGCAGCCATGGATCACCTTCTCGATCCTGATGGTCTGCCTTGCCGCAATCAAGCTGCGGATCGCCGAGCCCGATTTGCCCAGGCCCTGGAAGCTGCCGCTCTTTCCGTGGATCGCCATCGCCGCGGTTCTGGCCCAGGCGGGCCTGATCGCCCTGATGGTGTGGGACGATCCGGTCAGCGGCCTCTTCTCAGCCCTGCTGGCCATCGCCCCGTTGCCGATCTACCTGATCTTCGCCAAGGGATGGCGGCGCCAAGCCGGGTTGGCCTGATCCCCAGGAGAGATCGCCATGGACTACACGGCCGCCCTTGCCCAATATGATCGCTTCGACTTCGCCGATCCAGAAGGTCGATGGGTTCGGCCTGTGTGGCGACGGGGAACCGGCCCGGCGGTGATCGTCATCCATGAGATGCCGGGCTTGCACCCCCAGGTGATCCGTTTCGCCGACCGGGTGGCGGCCGCGGGAATGACGGTGTTCTGCCCCAGCCTGTTCGGCGATCCGGGGCGCGAGGTGACGCGCGGCTATGCGCTGGGCGAAATGCTCAAGGGCATCTGCATCCGCCGCGAGTTCAACGTCTGGGCCGCCGACCGGTCCAGCCCGATCGTCGATTGGCTGCGCGCCTTGGCGGCCTTCGCCCACGTCGAGTGCGGCGGCAAGGGCGTGGGCGCGGTGGGCATGTGTTTCACCGGCGGTTTCGCCCTGGCCATGATGACCGAGCCCTCCGTCGTCGCCCCGGTCCTTTCCCAGCCGTCCCTGCCCATCGCCACTGGATCGAAGCGCCGCGCCACCGGGATCGGCGCCGCGCCCGGCGAGATCGCCTGCGCCAAGCGACGATTCGAGGAAGAGGATCTATCGATGATTGGCCTGCGCTTCTTCGGCGACCCGTTCGTCCCCGACGCGCGGTTCGACGCCCTGAAGGCCACGTTCGGCGACCGGTTCGAAGCCATCGAGATCGCCGCCAAGGATGGCCTGCCCGACCCCCGCATGCCCGCCCATTCCGTGCTGACCCTGCATCTAGACGACGGCGACCCCGACGGACCCACCAAGAAGGCCGAAGAGCGGGTGATCGCCTTTTTCAAGCAGCGGACGGGCGCATGAACACCCCCGCCGCCTTGCCGGCGCCACAGATCGCGGCCATGAGGCTGGCCGCGCCATGATCAAGCCCATCCGTCTTCTCGCCGTCACCCTGACAATTGCTCTTCTGGCCAGTTGCGCCACCACGACGCGCCTGGCGGCGGCATCCGACGTACACGCCCTGCTGGTGGCCATTCGCGACGACGACCACGCCGCCTTCGACGCCCATGTGGATCGCCGCGCTCTGGAAGCGCAGCTTCAGGCTCGGCTTGTCGATCGCGCCGCGGCGGCGAGGCTGCCGGACGCCTGGAAGGGCCTGGGTGTGCTGCTCTCGGGCCCCGCGGCCAGGATCGCCGGCGAAGCCCTCGTTCAGCCGGAGGTCTTTCGCGCCGTGGCCGACGACTACGGCTATCGCCCCGGGACACGGATCCCCAACGCCTTGGAGTTGGCGAGCGCCCTCAGGTCGCTGCCGGACGGCAATGTGTGCGCCGCGCGCGACAAGCGCGGCCCCTGCCTCCTGACCTTCGCTGACGAGGGTGGGGTCTGGCGGCTGGTGGGCTTCAGTGGCGACGCCGCCATGCTCAGACTGAGGGGGCGTTAGCGTCGATGAGATTTCGCGCCCTCCTGGCCATCACCGCCGCCGGCGTTGCCCTGACCAAATCGGCCCAGGCATCGGCGTTGCGGATCTATTCCTACGATCCGGCCGACGGCGACACCCGCCACGCGGCCGGGGCGGTGACCTTCGAGTTCAACCAGCACCTCATCTTCACCACCGTGCTGCGCATTCTGGCCACCGAGGGCCAGGCCAGCGCCGATCTGAAACCGGCCAAGGAAGAGGCGCTGGGACGCGGTGGTCTGACCGCCCTGATCGGGGCCGGCGCGCCCGAGCGCGATCTCTATGAGGTCCTGCCCAGCGGCGACGGACCAGCCATGGTCGCCGCCTTCTGTCCCGGCGCGCGGCGGGCCTGGATGGCCATCGGCCGCCTGAAGGTCGATCGCGATCTGCGTGTCTTTGTCCTGGGAGAAAATCCGGGCGGCGGCGCGCGACTCTGCCGAACCCTGGCCTTCAGCTTCCATGGCGAGTGGCGACTGCCCCCTGGCGCGCGCTTCGACGAACGTCAGTTGGAGCGCCCGCGCTTTCCCCGATAGAGGTCGAACACGGCCGCCTCACGTCATGGTGATTCGAACAATCGTTCGCTCGCGCGCTAAGGGTTCCGGCGGAACTTCATGGTCAAAGTCCCCCTAACGCCCGTCGGCCGGACGAAATCCGTCCCCGACGGGCGCTTTTTGTGGCCAGCGTCTCAGTGCGCAAGCGCGGTCGGCGCGACCCTTTTGGCGATCGTCTGATCGAACGCCGCCCACACGCCAGCCTCGCCGTGCCAAGCGCCGCGGGTCGCCGCCTTGGAGTATTCTGTCGAGCGGGCTTCGAAGAAGTTGGCGTGTTCGACCCCCGAAAGCAGGCTCTGCAGCCAGGGCAGGGGATTTTCGGATGCGCCGTAGACCGTGGGCAGCCCCAGCTGCCTCAGGCGCCAGTCGGCGATGAAGCGGATGTAGCCCTTTATGTCGTCGGGCGTCATGCCTCTCACCTCGCCAGCCTCGAAGGCCAGGTCGATGAACCGGTCCTCAAGTCCAACCACGGTCTTGCAGCAATCGACGATGTCGTCTGCCACGCTCTTGGTGACGACCCGCGTCTCGGCGTTGAAGGCATGGTAGAGCTTGACGATCCCTTCGCAGTGGAGGCTCTCGTCGCGCACGCTCCATGAGATGATCTGGCCCATGCCCTTCATCTTGTTGAAGCGCGGGAAGTTCATCAGCATGGCGAAACTGGCGAAAAGCTGCAGGCCTTCGGTGAAGCCGCCGAACATGGCGAGCGTCCGGGCGATGTCGGCGTTGGAGCCCACCCCGAACTGCTGCATGTAGTCGTGCTTGGCCTTCAGCGCCTCCAGTTCGAGAAAGGCCGAGAACTCCGCCTCCGGCATGCCGATGGTCTCCAGCAGCAGGGCGTAGGCGGCGATATGGATGGTCTCCATGTTGGAGAAGGCGGCCAGCATCATCTTCACCTCGGTGGGTTTGAAGACGGTGGCGTAGCGCTCCATGTAATTGTCGTTCACCTCGATGTCGGACTGGGTGAAAAAGCGGAATATCTGGGTCAGCAGGTTGCGTTCGCGATCGTTGAGATTGGCCGCCCAATCCTTGCAGTCCTCGCCCAATGGAACCTCCTCGGGCATCCAGTGAACCTGCTGCTGGCGCTTCCAGAAATCGTAGGCCCATGGATAGCGGAAGGGCTTATAGGCGAAGGACGGGGTGAGGAGGCCTGGCTTGGCGTCGTGGCGGGTCATGGGCGAGGAAACTCTGCGGGGGGCGGACGGGCGAATCGACGATGCGATTGTCGGGACACGAAGGCTATCACCGAATGAAACAACATCTAGCGCGCAAGTGCGCCGAAACCACGATATGATGTGGGACATATGGGGATAAGGTCGTGACGACGCCATGGACTCTCTATGGGCAAAAGGGGACGGGCTCGGTCGCTGTTGAGGCGGCGCTGACGCTGCAGGGAATTCCCTACCGACTGCGAGAGACACCGCTCGCCGGCCTGGTCGCCAGCGACGTCTTCGCGAAGGTCAATCCCATGCGACAACTTCCGGCGCTCATTCTTCCGTCGGGCGAACTGATGACCGAGAGCGCGGCGATCCTCATCTGGCTCGCCGACTCCCATCCCGATTCCGGTTTGGCGCCCAAGATTGAAGACTCGATGCGCGCCGCCTATCTGCAATGGATGGCCTTCGTTTCGTCGGCCATCTACGCCCTCTATTGGGTGCGCGACGATCCGTCCCGGCTGGCGGCGGACGAGGGACAGGCCGCGGTCATCAAGGCGCGGACGGCCGAGCGTATCGCCGCCTGCTGGGCGGTGATGGAGGCGCGCACCGCCCCCGGCCGCTATCTGCTCGGCGATAGGCTCACCGTGCTCGATCTCTATGTGACGGTGATTTCGCGCTGGGGACCGCGGCGGCGGCGATTCTACGAGGTCGCGCCGCGCATGGGCGAGGTGGCGCGCCGGGTCGATGCCGACCCGCGCCAGGCGCGGTTGTGGGCCGAGCGATTCCCGTTCGTCGAAGGATGGGA
>JALYTR010000217.1 GCA_030854165.1 Pseudomonadota bacterium
CCCCCCCCCCCCCGTTTGAGAGCCGCCTCTTTTCGTTTCGTCCCCCCGGACGTCTTTGTCATGGCGCCGCGCCAGCCGATTGGGGCGGTGTCACCCGCTCGGGCACCTGTAACACCATTGAGACGCGGAGTTCCAACCCTAAACAGGCATTTGGGAAAAGCGCGCCGGGCGCCCTATATCCCCGCACCCATGGCGCGCGTCCTGATCACCTCCGCCCTGCCGTATATCAACGGCGTCAAGCACCTCGGCACCCTGGCCGGCTCGATGCTGCCGGCCGATATCCAGGCCCGCTTCCAGCGGGCGCGGGGCCATCAGGTGCTTTACATCTGCGCCACCGACGAGCACGGCACGCCGGCCGAACTGGCCGCTTCGGCGTCCCACCAGGATGTGTTCACCTATTGCGAGGAGCAGCACCGCGCCCAGCACGACATCGGGCGCGCCTTTGGCCTGTCGTGGGACTGGTTCGGGCGGTCCTCCTCGCCCCAGAACGGCCGCCTGACCCAGCATTTCGCCGACGTCCTGGAAGACAACGGCCTGATCGAGGAACGCCTCGACAAACTGGTCTATTCCATCGACGACAGGCGCTTCCTGCCCGACCGCTACATCGAGGGGACCTGCCCGGTGTGCGGCTACGAGAAGGCCAGGGGCGATCAGTGCGACAACTGTAACTCCCTGCTCGATCCTATCGACCTGAAGGACCCCTATTCGGTGGTCTCCGGTTCGCGCAACCTGGAGGTTCGCGAAACCCGCCACCTCTATCTTCTACAGACCAAGATCGCCGGCCAAATTCGCGCCTGGGTGGATGGGCGGATCGACTGGTCGAACCTCGCCCGCTCCATCGCCTACAAACATCTGGACGAAGGCCTGATCGACCGGGGGATCACGCGCGATCTTGCCTGGGGCGTGCCGGTGCTGCGCCGCGGCGAGCCGCGTCCGGGCTTCGAGACCAAGGTCTTCTATGTCTGGTTCGACGCGCCCATCGAATACATCGCCGCCACCCAGGAATGGGCCGACGCCACGGGCGGCGACTGGCGCGGCTGGTGGCGCACCGACGAGGGGGCCGCGTCCGTCCGCTATCTTCAGTTCATGGGCAAGGACAACGTCGCCTTTCACGCCGTGAGCTTTCCCGCCACCATTCTGGGCTCGGGAGAGCCGTGGAAGAGCGTGGACGGACTGAAGGCCTTCAACCACCTCAACTGGTATGGCGACAAGTTCTCGACCTCGGAGCGGCGAGGGGTGTTCCTCGACGCCGCCCTTGAAATCCTGCCCCCGGACTGCTGGCGCTGGTATCTGACCGCCAACTCGCCCGAACACGGCGACAGCGCCTTCACCTGGGACCAGCTCGTCTCCTCGATCAACCGCGACCTCGCCGATGTGCTCGGCAACTTCGTCAACCGGATTTTGAAGTTCTGCGAGGCGCGGTTCGAGGGGGTGATCCCGGCGGGAGGCGAACCGGGCGGCCTGGAA
Organism: Pseudomonadota bacterium; assembly: GCA_030854165.1. Lineage (GTDB taxonomy): Bacteria > Pseudomonadota > Alphaproteobacteria > Caulobacterales > Caulobacteraceae > Acaudatibacter. The sequence continues at coordinate 1,468 of JALYTR010000217.1, forward strand.
GAAGCGCTCTATGCCGACGTGTCGGCGAGGCTGGCCGAAATCACCGAACAGTTCGAGGCTATCGAGGTGCGCAAGAGCGCCCAGGCGCTGCGCGCCCTTTGGGTGGTCGGCAACGAATATCTCCAGTCCGCCGCGCCGTGGACGGCGATCAAGACCGACCCCGCCCGCGCCGCGATCATCGTGCGCACGGCGATCAACCTCGTGGCCCTTTATGCCAAGGTCAGCGCGCCAGTCATTCCCTTCGCCGCCGAGAAGATCGCCCTGGCGGTGGGGGAGCCTTACCCTTCCGCGTGGCCCTCGATGGACGGCCGCGCCGAATTGAATCGGCTGGAAGCGGGGCGAATCGTCACCGTTCCGGAGGTGCTGTTCACCAAGATCGAAGCCGCCGATGTGGCCGCCTGGGCCGAGCGGTTCGGCGGGGCGCCCTGAGGATCGATCTTTCCCGCCACCGCGACCGAACCTTGCCAAATCATGTGGACGGCGACGTAGAGCACGATCAGAAGGCCCACGTAGCCCAACCACGGAATCCTGTGCATGAACTTGGCGATCCAGGCGGCGGCCAAGCCAGTCAGGGTGATCGACAAGATCAGACCAAAAAACAGAACCTTTGGGTGACCCTGGGCCGCCCCGGCGACGGCCAGCACATTGTCCAGTGACATCGAGATATCGGCGATCAGAATCTGAACGAGCGCGCGAAGGAGGGTTTTCGGAGGCCCCGTCACGGGTGGCGGATGGCCTTCCAGAACGGCCTCGCCGATCGCCTCGCGCGCCCGGCCCTGGGCGCGCAGGTCGCGCCACATCCGCCAGCACACCCACAGCAGCAGCAGACCGCCGGCCAGGCGCAAGCCCATCAACTTCAGGAGCTGCATGGCGATCAGGGCGAAGCCGCTCAACATCAGGGCCGCGGCGGCCAGGCCCAGGACGATGGCGCGGTGCTGTTGTTCCCTTCGCAATCCGGCGGCGGCCAGCCCGACGGCGACGGCGTTGTCGCCGGCCAAGGTCAGATCGATCAACACCACCTGGAAGAAGGCGGTGGCGGGGCTGGCCCAATGCGACAGGAGGCGGGCGGCGGCGGGATCGGCAAAGAGGCTCAACGGCGTCGGCCCCCCGCCTCGTAGAGGGCCACGGCGGCCGCGGCGGCGACATTCAGGCTCTCGAAGCGCCCAGGCATGGGGATGCGGGCCAGAACCTCGCAATGCTCGCCGACGAGCCGCCGCAGACCCTCGCCCTCCGACCCCAGCACCAGCACCGTGGGGGCGCCGTCCAGCACGTCGGCAAGTTCATTCTCCGCCGCGCCGTCCAGGCCCACCGAACGCCAGCCGAGCGTCTCCAGCCGCTCCAGCGCCCGCGACAGATTGGTCTCGCGGGCATGAGGGATCTTGTCCACCGCCCCCGCCGCGGCCTTGGCCAGGGCGCCGGTGAGGGCGGGGGCGTGACGATCCTGCACGACCACACCGCGCGCGCCAAACGCCGCGGCGCTGCGGAAGATGGCCCCGACGTTCTGCGGATCGGTGACCTGGTCGAGCATCAACAGCAGGCCCCGCGCCGGCGTGGCCAGTTCGTCGAGAGCGACCGGTTCGATGGGCGGCGTGCGCAGCGCCACGCCCTGATGGATCACGCCGGAGGGCAGCGCCTGGGCGATGGCGGCGGACTCCATGACTTCCAGAGGGAGGTCGGCGCCGAGTCGCTCGGCCAGCGCCCGAGCCCGGTCGGCGCTGGCCAGCAGGAGTTTCGGGCTTGGCCTGGCAGGGTTTTCCAGGGCGGCGACCACCGCGTGCCAGCCCCACAGCCATTCCGACTGGCCTTCCTCCGCGCGGCGGCGGTGGTGTGGCCCAGCGCCCGGCGCGGGCGACGGCGACCACAGCCTCTTGGCCTTGGGGCGGGCCTCCGGGCGGTCGTTGCGCTGGCGATGCGAGGCCACTATAAGACGCCCTCCGATTTTGGGACCCTTCGGGGGTGGTCTTTATTGGAGAACACGCGCTGGGGGAATGTCCCGAGCGGCAAAGGGGGCGGACTGTAAATCCGCTGGCGTACGCCTTCGCAGGTTCGAGTCCTGCTTCCCCCACCACGCGCGTTCGAACTGCCGGTTCGCGGGTATAGCACAATGGTCGTGCAGCAGCCTTCCAAGCTGAGGATGCGGGTTCGATTCCCGCTACCCGCTCCAGCGGCGGCGGCGAAAATGACCGCGAATTAAGCTGCCTCCCGTCCCGCGCCGCGCTAGGCTCGCGTCCCTGATTGGGAGGAGACGGACATGCGAGAGATGTTGGCGCTTGGGGCTCTAGCAATCGCGGCGATGGCGGCGGGGGGCGCGTCGGCTGCTCCTTCCGTGGAAATCCGCCAGGCGGTGGCACGGGTGACGATCATGCCGGAGGCGAGGTCCGACGTGGTGGTCGAGGTGATTCGCGCCAATCCGCGTCTGCCGCTGAGAATCGCGCGGGAAGGCGACAGGGTGGTGGTCGATGGCGGCCTGGGCATGCGCCTGCGCGGCTGCGGCTCATTCCTGGGCCGGCCGCGGGCCATGGTCTGGGGCATTGGCGCCGTCGGCTTTGGAGACATGCCACAGATCATCGTTCATACGCCCGCCGACGTTCATGTGAGCGCCTCGGGCGCGGTGTTCGGGAGCGTCGGGCGCGCCGCGAGCGTCGAACTCAACAACAGCGGGTGCGGCGACTGGACAGTGGCTGACGTGGCCCAAGCCCTGCGCGTGGGGGTGTCCGGTTCGGGCGATATCCGCACCGGCGCCGCCGGCACCGCCGATCTGCGGGTGTCGGGTTCGGGAGATATTTTCGTGCGGCGGGTGGAAAGCGGCCTGAACGCGGCGACTTCGGGTTCGGGCGATATCCAGACCGGCCTGGTGAACGGGCCGTTGCGGGTTCGCGTCGCCGGCTCTGGCAATGTTCGCGCCCGCGGCGGCCAAGTGACGGACATGAACGTTTCGGTGGCCGGATCGGGGGACGTCACTTTCAATGGGGTGGCCCGGACGCTCAGCGCCAGTGTGGCCGGTTCGGGAGATGTCACGGTGTCGCGGGTGACCGGCGCGGTCTCCAAGCAGGTGGCCGGTTCGGGGGATATAAGGGTCGGGACTTGATCCATTCGGGAGGGCGCTAACGCTACGGGCCGCCCGCAGCCAAGCAGGCTTGGCGTGGCCAATAAAATGGCCACGAACTTCATATGTGGACGGCCCCCACTTGCAAGGTGTTTGAGGCGGTTTGGTCGGATCGCTTGCTTCCATATGTCCGGCCTGTTGACGGGTCTTGCGACCGCTGGCCGAGATGGGTT
>JALYTR010000218.1 GCA_030854165.1 Pseudomonadota bacterium
GCGCCGCGCCGGGCAAGCCGCCGCGCATCGCCGGCGTGGCCGCGGGCCGCCTCGTCGCGGCGGTGACCTCGGCAGGCCTTCTGGGGACGGTCGGCGAAGTCGCCCTGCTGCATTTCCGCGGCGCCTACCACAATCGATTCATGTTCCTGCCGGTCAGCGCGCCGCCGCTCGCCGCGGCTCTGCTGGCCAAGGCGGCGGCGAGGCCGACCCAAAAATCGCGACCTTTCACCCGGTGGTGGCTGCGGCTGACCGCCGCCCTAGGTTTCGCCGGTGTCGGCTTTCACGCCTGGGGGGTGTCCCGCGGGATGGGCGGCTGGCGCAACTGGAGCCAGAACCTGCTGAACGGGCCGCCCCTCCCCGCCCCGCCCGCCTTCACCGCACTCGCTCTGGCCGGCCTGACCGCCCTGGCCCTCATGGAAGAGCCTTCCGATGGCTGAACGCTTCCCCGGCTATGATGTGCTCGACAAGAAAGACACACCTTCCTGGAACGCGGTGACGCGCCTGGTGATCGAACGGCGCCTTGCGACACCGCGCCAGCCGCGCTTTTTCACGACCGAGGAATGGCGGACCCTCGAAGCCCTCTGCGGCCGGATTCTGCCGCAGCCGCCCGGTCGCCCCCCGGTCCCCATCGCCGCGCTTATCGACGCCAAACTGCTGGCCGGCGACACTCAGGGCTACAGCATCGGCGCCCTTCCGCACGACCGCGAGGCGTGGAGGATCGGACTGTCCGCCCTCGACGCGGAGGCGAGGCAGGCCCATGACGCGGCTTTTCACGATCTTTCGCCTGAACGGCAGGATGCGTTGCTGGCCCAGGCGCAGCGTGGCGAACTCACCGGCGCGGCGTGGCGTGGGATGCCGCCCGACCTGTTCTTCGGCAAGCGCATTCTCGCCGATATTTCGGCCGCCTACTACGCCCATCCCACGGCGTGGAACGAGATCGGCTTTGGCGGACCGGCCAGTCCGCGCGGCTATGTCCGCATGGCCCTGGATCACCGCGACCCGTGGGAGGCGGCCGAGGCGGCTCCCGGCCATGACGCCCAAGCCACCAGGAAGAATCGCCGTGTTGGACGATAGATGCGGGACGCCCCGGGCGACGGACGGGCGCGCGCCCGACGTGTTCCGTTCCGGCGGTTGGACCGCGATGCGCGAACATTCAGAAGATGAGGCGGTGGATTTCGCCATCGTCGGGACAGGGGCGGGCGGGGGGACCCTTGCGGCGCGCCTGGCGGAACTCGGCTTTTCGGTTGTCGCCTTCGACGCCGGCGCGTGGTTTCGCCCCCTCGACGACTTCGCGTCCGACGAAACCGAGCAGAACAAGCTCTATTGGACCGACCGCCGGGTCACCGACGGCGCGAACCCGATCCAGATGGGCGGCAAGAACAGCGGCAAGGCGGTCGGCGGCAGCACCGTCCACTACGCCATGGTCGCCCTGCGCATGCGCCCCGACCGGTTCAAGTCACGCACCACCTTGGGCTATGGCGCCGACTGGCCGCTGGATTGGCGCGACATGTGGGCCTATTACGCCAAGGCCGAACGCGCGCTGAGCATCTCGGGCCCACTCAGCTATCCGTGGGGACCCAGGCGACCGCCCTATCCCTACCGTCCCCATGAGGTCAACGCCGCGGGTCTTCTCCTGGCGAAAGGCTGCGAGGCGCTGGGATACAAATGGACGCCGACGCCGCTCGCCACCGTGTCCGCGCTGCGGGGCAAGTCGCCGCCCTGCGTCTATCGCGGCTTCTGCCGGTTCGGCTGCTCGACCAACGCCAAGCAGAGCGCGCTTACGGTATGGATCCCGCGCGCTCTGGCGGCGGGGGCGGAGGTGCGCGACCTGGCGATGGTCGGGCGCATAGAGACCGGGCCTTCGGGCCTCGCGACCGGGGTGCGTTACCACCGCGCCGGCAAGTGGCGGTTCCAGCGGGCCCGCAATGTCGTGGTGGCCGGTTACGCCATCGAGACTCCGCGCCTGCTGTTGAATTCCGCCAACGCCCATTACCCGCACGGCTTGGCCAACAGTTCGGGCCTCTTCGGGAAATACCTGATGACGCAAGCCAACCAGGCCGTCTGGGGACGGATGGAAGAAGAAGTTCGTTGGTACAAGGGGCCGCCTTCCCTGGCGATCAGCGAACACTGGAACTACGAGGATCGCGGCAAGGATTTTCACGGTGGCTACATCTGGCTGGGCCAAGGGCCGCTGCCGATCGAATGGGCATCGATCCAGACCGGCTCGCGCGGTCTGTGGGGAGTGCGGCTGCGCGAAGAAATGACGCACTACAATCATCAGATGGGGCTGAAGATCGTCGGCGAAATGCTGCCCTATGAGCACAACCGGGTGACCCTGGCCGACGAGGTCGACCAGTATGGATTGAAGGTGGCGCGGATCACCTATGCGTGGGGCGACAACGAAAAGCGGCTCATCGCCCATTCCCTGGCGCAGATGAGAATGAGCCTCGAGGCGATCGGCGCCGCCGACATCTTCGCCCAGGACGACGACACCAATCACCTGGCCGGCACCGCCCGCATGGGTTTCGACCGCGAATCGAGCGTGGTGGACGCCGACTGCCGCAGTTGGGATATCTCCAACCTATGGATCTGCGACGGCTCGGTTTTCCCGACCACCGGCGCGGTCAATCCGTCCGTGACCATCCAGGCCATCGCGCTTCGCACCGCCGACAGGATCAAGGCAATGGCGGCAAGGGGCGAGCTGTGAAAACGCCGGTCAACGCCGCCGTCCGACGCCGAGCGCGACAAGGCCGGCGGCGGCCGCGAGGAGCGCCGCCCCCAGGACGGCCCGCAGATTGGCTGGATCGAGAATGAAGGCCTTGGGCTTGGCCTCTTTCCCGAACCGGCCTCGCGCGCCCTGATGACCGGGCGCCGGCTGGTAGAGGTTATCCAGGGCGTGCGGATTTGGCGTGTCGCTGACCTGACCGTCCCAACCGGTCCTGGCGATGAAGCGGTCGAGGAGCCCAGGCGCGACCATCTGGCCGATGATCGCCTCGATGGCGCTGCCGCCCACCCACAGTTCGCGTGGGCCGTCGCGAACGGCCCGCCATGCCGCATCGGCCGCCACGCCCGGATCGAACACGCCGCCCACCGGCTGGTATTCATCAGGTAACTTGTTGCGCGCCCAGTCGAACTGTGGGGTGTTCATTCCCGGCATCTGCAGCATGCTTACGGTGATCTTCGATTTCTGATGCAGCAGCTCCGTGCGTAGGGAATCGGTGAAGCCGCGGATCGCGAATTTGGCCGCGCAATAGGCCGATTGGAGGGGGATGGCGCGATAGGCCAACGCCGAGCCGATCTGCACGATGGCCCCCTTGTTCGCGGCCCGCATGGGGTCCAGCGCCGCCAGGGTGCCGTGCACGCAGCCCAGATAGGTGACCTCGGTGACGCGACGGTATTCCTCGGCGGCCATGTGCGAGATGGGCGAGACGACGGTCGCCATCGCCGCGTTGACCCAGGCGTCGATGACCCCCCAGCGTTCCAGAACCCGGTCACGCGCCGCGAAGACCGCCTTGCAATCGGCCACATCCGCCGGCAGCACCAGGGCCTCGCCCCCGGACGCCTCGATCTCTCGCCGCGCATCGTCGAGCCGCGTTTCGCTTCGGGCGATGACGGCCACCCGCCAGCCGGCTCTGCCGAAGCGCGCGGCGATGGCGCGCGCCGCGCCGGCGCCGGCGCCGGTCACGACAACGACGGGAAGGTGTCTGGGCATTGGGCGACTCGCGCGGGTTCTTGACGATCGACTAGGAAGCGGTTTGGCGGATGAACCGTTCCCATGGTTCGCCGCCCTAGATTTTTTCAGTCTCCAAGCCCCGCACCAACCCTCCAATCCAAGGGTTCCGTTCCCTTCGCAGCCGCTCCGCCCGATAGATCGCCGCCAATTCCGCATACGCCCGCTCGAGGTCGTCGTTGAGGATCACGTAGTCGTAGTCGGTCCATTTCTCGATCTCCCCCTTGGCGCGGCCGAGGCGGCGGGCGATCACGTCCTCGGCGTCCTGGGCCCTTGAGTGAAGACGCCGCGCCAGATCGGCCATGGTCGGCGGCAGGATGAAGACGCGCACCGTGTCGCCAGGCGCCGCGGCAGCAATGGACCGAGCGCCCTGCCAGTCGATGTCGAAGAGCACGTCGCGTCCTTGGGCCAGGGCGTCGAAGGCGGCGGCGCGGGGCGTGCCGTAGCGGTGTTCGTGGACGTCGGCCAATTCCATGAACGCGCCGCGCGCCGCCATGGCCGCGAACGCCTCCGCGCCGAGGAAATGATATTCACGACCGTCCCGTTCGCTCGGACGGGGCGGCCGAGTGGTGGCGGAAATCGACAGCGCGAGGTCCGGGTTATCGGCGATCAGGCGGCGGGACAGGGAGGTCTTACCCGCGCCCGAGGGACTGGAGATCACCAGCAGCAGGCCGCGACGTTCGCGCCGCGCTTTATTCAACATTCTGGACCTGCTCGCGAAACTGATCGATCACCGCCTTCAACTCCAGACCGATGGCCGTCAAGGCCGTGACCGCCGATTTGGCGCACAGGGTGTTCGCCTCGCGCATCAATTCTTGGGTGAGGAAGTCTAGGCGTCGGCCCGCCGCCGCCTCCCTGGCCAGCAGAGCGCGCCCGGCGTCGATGTGGCCAGCCAGACGGTCGAGCTCCTCGCGCACGTCGGCCTTGACCGCCATGGCGGCGGCTTCCTGGACGATACGCTCCGGACTCGCCGCGTCACCGGCCAGTTCGGTGAGGCGTCGCTCGAAGCGTTCCT
>JALYTR010000219.1 GCA_030854165.1 Pseudomonadota bacterium
CTGATGCTGATCGACAACATGCTGTGGAGCGGCGCGGTCGCCGAGCCCGGCGCCGCCTCGGCCGACACCGTCGCCCTGCGCGCCCTGGCCGCCAAGATCCACGCCGACGACCGCGTCGATATGACCCTCGCCACGGTCGGGGACGGGCTGTCGGTGGTGGTCAAGCGGTAGGGCGGAGCGCTCGCCGTTCGAGATTGCAGTCTCTCATCGCGCGCGTATCATCCTTGTCGTCACGTCCGGCGCCGCGTCGGTGGGCGAGTGGGGGACACCATGAAAGTCGCGATCACCGCATCGATTTTCGCCGTCCTGGCCGCGACGACGTGCGCGGCCGCCGGTCTGGCCAACCCAGCGCCAGCCAAGACCACCGTCACCGCCCAGGCGGTGAGCGCGGCGGTCGCCAAGGTCCAGGCCCTCGCCGGCCAGGCCATCAAGGACCGCGCCGTACCGGGCGTCGCCGTCGCCGTGGTGTTCGACGACAAGCTCGTCTGGTCGGGGGGTTTTGGCGTCCGCGACACGGCCGGCGCGGCGCCGGTGGACGCCGACACCGTCTTCCAACTGGCCTCGGTCTCCAAGCCCCTGGCCTCCACCGTGGTCGCCGAACTGGTGGGCGAGGGCAAGATCAGCTGGGATTCGAAGATCAGCGACCTCGATCCTGGCTTCCAGATGGCCGATCCGTGGGTGACCCGCGAGGTCACCCTCGCCGACCTGTTTTCGCACCGAAGCGGCCTGCCCGACCATGCCGGCGATCTGCTGGAGGATATGGGCTATTCCCGCGCCGAGTTTCTGCGCCGCCTGCGCTACCAGAAGGGCGGCGGGGCGTTCCGCGACTCCTACGCCTACACCAATTTCGGCCTCACCGAGGCCGGCGTCGCCGCGGCCGGCGCCTATGGCCTGACCTGGGAGGACGCCAGCCAGGCCAAGCTCTACGGTCCGCTCGGCATGACCTCCACCAGTTCGCGCTTTGCCGATTTTCTCAGCCGTCCCGACCGGGCCCGCGGTCATGTGAAGGTGAACGGCCAGTGGGTGGCGAAATACCAGCGCGAGCCCGATCCCCAATCGCCGGCCGGGGGCGCCAGTTCGTCGGTCAACGACATGGCCAAATGGATGCGCCTGCAACTGGCCGACGGCCGGTTCGAGGGCCGTCAGGTCGTCGATGCGAAAGCCCTGGCCGAAACCCATGCGCCCCAGGCCCGCAGCGGAACCAACCACCTCACCGGCGCGCCGGCCTTCTATGGCCTGGGCTGGGGTGTCAGCTATGACGGCGAGGGCCGCCTTCGCCTTTCCCATTCGGGCGCCTTCTCCACGGGCGCCTCGACCGCCGTTTCTCTGGTCCCGGCCGAGCATCTGGGCGTCGTGGTCCTCACCAACGCCGCGCCGGTGGGGGTGGCCGAGGGCCTGACCTTCGCCTTCATGGACCAGGCCCTCTACGGCCGCCAGACCCAGGATTGGGCGGCCCTGTTCGCCAAGGTCTTCGCCGATCTGGCCTCCCCGGGCGTCTCCACGGGCGTGGACTACTCCAAGCCGCCGGCCAAGCCGTCGCCGGCCCTCGCCGAGGCCGCCTATCTGGGGACCTACGCCAACGACTACTTCGGCGATGTCCGGGTGATAGACCAGGCCGGCCGCTTGGCCATGGTCATGGGACCCGACAAGACGACCTTCCCCCTGACCCACTTCGACCGCGACACCTTCACCCATGAAACCGTCGGCGAGAACGCCGTGGGCCCCAGCGGCGTCACCTTCACCCTGGGCCCCGATGGCAGGGCGACGGCCGTCACCGTCGAGAACCTGAACAGCCACGACGATGGCGTTTTTCCCCGCAAGGCGGCGCGGTAGGGCGCCGGGCGCGGCCGGCGCTCTTTTCCCGGCCCCCTCCACCCCTTCGGGGTCCCCCTCCCCCATGAAGAATGGGGGAGGATCAGCGCACTTCAAATCCTCCCCCGCCCACTTACGGGGGAGGGGGACCGCGAAGCGGTGGAGGGGGCGGGAGCGTCACGACGGCCTCGGCAGCCCAAGCTCGATCCCCCGCTGCGCCGCGTAGCGCTCAAGAGCCCCCGGCGAGGCGGACGGGTCGATCAGGGCCACATAGCTATCGGGTCGCAGCAGATAGAGGGCGTCCCGCGCCAGGCCGGCTTTGCCATGCGCGCTCCGCCAGTCGAACACCCGCAGCGGCAGGCCCAGGGCGGCGCACCAATCGGTCAATTCGGGGCTGGCCCGCCCATAGACATGGACCTGCCATACCATGGCCTCGAGGCTCGCGAAATTGTCCGCCCCGCCGACGGACACCCAGGGCAGGCGATCGCCGCCGTGGACGCGGCCGGCCCGCCCGGCGCTCAGGGGACCGCCGCGATAGTTCAGGGTGATCTGGCTGACGGTCCGAAACACATACTCGCGGGCCGCTTCGCGGCCGAGGACCCGGGGGATGATCAGAGGGGCGATGCGGGTGCGCAGAACCTCGGCGACCGGCCCCTCGGCGGTGGCCAGGCTGAACACCTTGTCGGTGGTCGCCACCAGCCGCCGCGCGAAGCCGATCCGCTCGGCCTCATAGCTGCCGAGCAGACTGTCGGGGGCGCGGCCGGCCAGAACCTGCGCCAGCTTCCAGGCCAGGTTGATGGCGTCGCCGATGCCAGTGTTCATGCCCTGGCCGCCGGCCGGACTGTGGATGTGCGCCGCGTCGCCCAGCAGAAAGGCCCGGCCGGCGCGGAAATGCTCGGCCACCCGGTGATGGACATGATAGGTCGAAAACCAGTTCACCTTGCCGACCTTGACCTTGAGGTTCTCGATCGCGCGGCCGCTGACGTCCTCGAACGTCAGGGTCTCGGGATGATCGGCCCGCTCGTCGCGCACCGTGCCGATCAGGCGCGCCCGCCCCTCGCCGGCCAGGGGAAAGACCCCCAGGAAATCGGCCTCGTCCAGGTCGATGTGAAGTTCGCCGTCGATCGCCGGGCCGGCCGCCTCGACATCGGCCACATAGAAGACCTGCCGGTATGTGCCGCCGGGAAAGCCCGTCCCCATGGTCTCGCGTACGATCGAGCGGGCCCCGTCGCAGCCGGCGATATAACTTGCCTCGCACACCTTTTCGCTCCCGTCGGCGCGACGCAGGCGGGCCGTCACGCGGTCGCCGTCGTCCTTGAATTCGACGAGTTCGACGCCGCGCTCGACCTGGACCCCCAAGCCGCCCAGCCGCTCGATGAGCAGGCGCTCGTGCTCATCCTGCGGAAAGATGAACAGGAACGGGTATGGGGTGAGGCCCGCGCCGACCGTCTCGAACGGAACGCGCGCCGCCTTCGCGCCCTTCACCCACAGATTGACCGCCGCTGTCTTGTGGCCCCGCGCGATGACCGCGTCGGTCAAACCCGTCTGGCGATAGAGTTCGAGGGTCCGGGCCTGGACCGCCACCGCCCGCGAGGTGGTTCCAGCCTCGCTCGCCTTGTCGACCACCCGAACCCCGACCCCCAGCCTGGCCAGCCACAGCGCCAGCGCCAGGCCGGTCGGCCCAGCCCCCACGATCAGAACCCCAGGTCTCGTCATCGCCAGTCACCCTTCAGCCGATTCGCGCCATCGGCGATCGGGTTTTGGGTCTTTACGGGCTCCGCCCCCGCATTTCCGCTAACCAAAGCGGCCAAATCGTCATTGAGGGGCTTGGCAAGCGCGAAGAATGGGCCATTGTCGGCGCTACCGGCGAGACGCCCCATTGGCGCGCGCCATAGCAGGGAGCTAAGGAGACACCATGGCGGAGACGCCCGTTAAAAAACCCAATGGCCTGCAGAAGGTCCTGCAACCCTCGCCGGAACTGGCCGCCGTGGTCGGCTCGGCCCCGTTGTCGCGCGGCCAAGTGGTGTCCAAGATGTGGGCCCACATCAAGGCCAACAAGCTGCAGAACCCCGCCAACAAGCGCGAGATCCTGGCCGACGCCAAGCTCAAGCCGGTGTTCGGCGGCAAGGACAAGGTCGACATGTTCGAGATGAACAAACACCTCGCCAAGCACCTGAAGTAGGGTTTCCCGCGCGTCCCTTCCCCCCTTGCGGGGGAAGGTGGCGCGTGAGCGTCGGATGGGGGTGTCACCCCGGCGCCGGATCGTTGACGCACCCCCACCCCCACCCCCAACCCCTCCCCGCAAGGGGGAGGGGAGCCGATGGTCGCCCCCTCACAAATTGGTCCGCACCTTCAGCAGTTCGGGAAAGAACGAGCCGTCCAGCGCCCGGGCGAGATAGCTCACCCCGCCGCTTCCCCCTGTCCCGGCCTTGTAGCCGATGATCCGCTCCACCGTCTTCATGTGGCTGAATCGCCATTGCTGGAAACGGTATTCCAGATCGACCAGCTTTTCAGCCAGTTCATAGAGGTCCCAGGCGCCTTCCGGGTCGCGGTAGATGGCCAGCCACGCCGCCTCCACCGCCTCGCTGGCCTCATAAGGCGCGCTGAAGTCGCGCTCCAGATGATCGGCCGGGATCGCGTAGCCGCGCCGGGCCAGGAGGCGCAGGGTCTCGTCGTAGAGGCTGGGCGCCTCCAGCATGGCCTTGAGCGCCGCGTGAACGCCCGCGTCGGGCTCGTGCACCCGCAGATGCGCCCCGTTCTTGGCCCCCAGGATGAAGTCGAGCAGGCGGTACTGCCAGGACTGGAACCCCGAGCTCTGGCCCAGGAACGGCCGGATGCGGCTGTATTCGCTAGGCGTCATGGTCGCCAGCACGTCCCACGACTGGATCATCTGAGCCTGGATGCGGCTCACC
>JALYTR010000220.1 GCA_030854165.1 Pseudomonadota bacterium
GGGTCATGAGGGCTCTGTCAGCCCAAAACTTTTATCGGGCTAACCGGCAGCGGGTTAGCCACGACGATGACCCAGTCGAGGAACCCGTTCCGCTACGTTTGGACTGACAGCACTGGCGCTCGGCTTCGAAGTCTCGCCTCTGGATCCAATGACCCTGATGATCGGCGTGGCCGATCTGCGCCGCAATCTCCCCGCGTTCTGAGGGCCGCCCCGTCCCGCCCCGCGTTGATTTCCGCGTCCATCCGGCCGACAAGGCGATACGAAAACGGGAGGGAACGACCATGCCGCTACAGGTCATCGGCGCGGGGCTCGGGCGCACGGGCACCATGTCGCTCAAGCTGGCCATCGAGCAGCTCGGCCGGGGGCCCTGCTATCACATGGCCGAGGTTTTCCAGAACCCCGCCGCCCCGGCCTGGTGGGAGGCGGTCGCCGACGGGCATGGTCCGGGCTGGGAGACGATCTTCGAAGGCTACCGCGCCACCGTCGATTGGCCCAGCGCCACCTATTACAAGGCCCTGGCCGACGCCTATCCGGACGCCAAGGTCATTCTGACCACCCGCGACCCGGACGTCTGGTTCGCCTCGACCCAGGCGACCATCTTCGCCCACGACTTTACCGCCGCGCCGGCCACGCCGTGGGAGACCATGGTGGCCAAGGTCGTGGGCGATATGTTCGACCGTCGGATGCATGACCGCGACCACCTGATCTCGGTCTATGAGCGCCATAACGCGCAGGTTCGCGCCACGATCGCCCCCGAACGGCTGCTGGACTATCGGGTGTCGAGCGGGTGGGGCCCGCTGTGCGACTTCCTGGGCGCGCCGGCGCCGGAAGGCCCCATGCCGACGGCCAACTCCACCGAGGAGTTTCAGGTCCGCTTCCCCCAGGTCCTCGCCGAAGCCGCGGCGCGCGCCAAATAGGGTGGCTCCCGCCTTGTGTCGCCGCCGCCACAGAACGCGCAATTCGCCCCCTCGCGGCGCCGGCGGGCCGATGCAAGCTTGACCGGCCGCCCGGTCCTTCTAGCCTCCCGCCCCAAGAGGCGAAGACGACGCCTGAGAAAAGAATCCGGGGATGGGCCGATGACTTTCCACACACGATCCGCGCGGCGCGCGGTGTCCGCCAGGACGCTGCTTTCGCTCGGCGGCGCCGTCGCCGCCCTGGGCGGGGCCCCCGCCTGGGCCCAAGCCCAGCAGGTCGCCGCCGCCGACACGTCCGCGGCGACCTCGGTGACGGAGGTGATCGTCACCGCCCAGAAGCGCGAACAGAGGCTGCAGGACGTGCCGGTCGCGGTCACCGTCCTCAACTCCCGCCAGCTTGAGCAGAACGGCGTGCGCAGCGTCAAGGACCTCACCCTGCTCACCCCCGGCTTCAACGCCACCACCAACGGCGACGAGGCGACCACCACGGTGCGCATCCGCGGCATAGGCACGGTGGCCGACAATCCCGGCCTCGAGGACGCCGTGGGCATCTACATCGACGGCGTCTATCGGCCGCGCAACGGCGTCTCCTTCAACAACCTGGGCGAGCTTTCCGACGTGGAGGTGCTCAAGGGGCCGCAGGGCACCCTGTTCGGCAAGAACACCGTGGCCGGCGTGCTGCAGATCACCACCAAGCGCCCGGCCTTCACCTTCGGCGGCGACGCCGAGTTCGACGTGCAGAACTACAACGGCTTCGGCGGCCACGCCTCGGTGACCGGGCCCTTGATCGGCGATGTCCTGGCCGGGCGCCTGTTCTTCGCCGACTATCAGCGCGACGGCTATCTGCCGGTGATCCAGGCCCCGACCACTCACATCCCGGCCCAGAACGCCGAGCACGTCTATACCTTCCGCGGCCAGGTCCTCTATCAACCGACCACCAACTTCGACCTCAACGTCATCGCCGACTACACCAAGCGCGACGACCACTGCTGCGCGGCAGTCGCCTTCCAGAACGGCCTGCCCGCCACCGTCCTGGACGCCTTCTTTCCCGGCTCGGTCATCAATCCGGTCACCAAGACCAACCTGACCGCCTCGCTCAACAACACCTCGATCGAGCATATCCGCGACGGCGGGGTCTCGGCCCAGGCCGACTGGACGACGCCCTGGCTGAACGGCGCCAAGCTCACCTCGATCACCGCCTGGCGGGACTGGAAGGACAACGCCGGGGCCGACTCCGACTACACCGGCGCCGACCTGCTCAACACCCTGCCCACCAGCCTGCAGCAGTTCAAGCAGTTCTCGGAGGAACTGCGCTACAACGGCGACGCCGGGCGCCTGTCGTGGCAGGTCGGGGCGTTCTACAGCCACGAGGATCTCGATGTCTTCCTGCCGCTGGTCTATGGCGCCAACCTGGGCGAATATTTCGACATCCTCACCGCCGGCCTCGGCCCCCTGGCCACCGGGACCTACAATCCACCCGGCGGCGCCTATCCGGTCGGCGAGGGCGCGAGCGATGCCTATCATCAGCACGAGCACAGCTTCTCGGTCTACACCCAGGACGATTTCCGTCTGACCGACAGGCTGACCCTGACTGGGGGCGTGCGCTTCACCTCCGAGCACAAGTCCCTCGACAGCCTCTACAACAGCACCGACACCAGCGGGACGTGCGCCCATTTCGAGGCCGTGGCGAGCGCCCTGGGCCTGCCGCTGATCAAGGCCTTCCTGCCGGTCCAGTGCCTGGGCAACCCGGCCTTCAAGGGCCTGAACACCAGCCAGGCCTTCACCGAGAACGCGTTCACCGGCACGGTTAAGGCCAGCTACAAGTTCAACGATCGGACCATGGTCTATGCCTCCTATTCGCGGGGCAATCTGGTCGGCGGCTTCAATCTGGCCGAGGTGACGACAGCGGTGGGCGCCAATCCCAACGCCTCCCTGACCCCGCAGACCGACACCACCTTTCCGGCCGAGTTCGTCGACGCCTTCGAGGTGGGGACCAAGGCCGAGTTGCTCGACCGCCGGCTGATCCTCAGCGCCGCGGCCTTCTACCAGGCCTACAAGGGCTTCCAGCTCAACGCCTTCACCGGCACCGAGTTTATCGAATCGACCATTCCCCAGGCGCGCTCCCAAGGCGTGGAGACCGACGCCTATTTCCGCGTCACCCCCTCGATCACCCTCAACGCCGGGGCCACCTACGCCGACACCGTCTATCCCGACAACGCCCAGAACCAGGCTGCGCTCGGTAATAACGTCGCCGGCTCGCCGCTCTTTCAGGCGACCCCGCTCTTTCGCCTGCCCGGCTCCCACGCCTCCTTCGCGCCGGTGTGGTCGCTGGTCGGCGGGATCAACTTCGAGCATGAGATCTTCAACGGCCTGAAATTCACCGCCAACGCCGACACCAAATACCAGTCCTCCTACAACACCGGCTCCGATCACGACCCGGTCAAGACCCAAGCCGGCTTCGCCCTGGTCAACGCCCGCCTGGGAATCGGCGCGGCGAACGGCGCCTGGACCCTGGAGGCCTGGGCCACCAACCTCTTCAACAAGAGATACGGCCAGGCCGCTTTTGACGGCGTCCTGCAGACCCTCAGCGCCCCGCAGCCCTCCTCGGTCCCCTCCCTCAACAACTACGACTACTTCCCCGGCCAGCCCCGCTTTTGGGGCCTGTCGCTGAAGGTGAAGTATTAGGGGGCGTTAAACCGGGCGGCTGGCGGGTTTGAGGTCCAAATCTCCTCCCGAGGCGATGGTGGCTCACTCGCCCCCTCCACCCCTTCGGGGTCCCCCTCCCCCATAGAATGGGGGAGGATCGCGGCGCATAAATCCTCCTCCTCCCGCTTGCGGGGGAGGGGGACCGCGAAGCGGTGGAGGGGGCGGGATCGAGCGAAACGTGGCCGGAAAGTCTTGCGGAGCGCTCTTACGGCCGCTGCTTCTTCGGCATCGCGGCCACCTCCGCGTCGGTGAGTTTGCGGATCGAGGTGACCGGGCAGCGCTGGCGGCCGGTCGAGGTGCGGATGAAGAGATCCACGCCGAGGCCGCGACCCGGACAGACGAAGGAGCCGGGGCTCGAGGCCAGGGCGATTGACTGGGAAAAGGAAATCCCGTTGCAGGGCGAAAACAGCTTGAGCTGATAGACCTGCCGGACCCCCACCCGGACGTTGACGCTCTGGTTGCCCACGGCGACGAAGTTGCTGGCGTCCTTGGCGTAGAAGCAGGCGATGCGCATGGCGCCCGGCTTGGCGGAGGCGTCCTGGGCGAAGGCCCCGCCCGCCGCCCCAGCGGTGAGGGCGCCGGCGAGGATGGCGGCGAGCGCCAGACTGGCTGGGATGTTCATCGGTCTCTTTCCTTGCGGCGCGCGAAATTTCGCGCCACTTTCGAAGCTACACCGATGCGTCTCGCAGGCCCAGCCGGCGCCGCGCCCGGCGGGCGAAGCGGGCTGGATCGACCAGGGCCGCCAGGTCGCCGGGCAGGGGCGACGGCGCGCCCAGCGCCAATGCGGACAGGTGCTCTCCCAGCAGGGGGGCCAGGGTGAAGCCGCGCGAGCCCAGGCCGCTCAGCACGAAGAGGCCGCTCTCCGCGCCCGGGACCGCGCCCGCCAGAGGCAGATAGTCGCTGGTCGCCGCGCGGACGCCGGTGCGCGCTTCGAGGCGGACGCCGGCGAGACGGGCGGCCAGTTCCGGCAGGCCCCGCGCCAGCGCCTTCAGATTGCGTTGGTGATCGATCAGGCGAGCCCGGAGGCTCTCGTCGCCGCGGTCGTGGGTGGCGCCGAACAGCACGCCCTCGCGGGTGGGAACAACAT
>JALYTR010000006.1 GCA_030854165.1 Pseudomonadota bacterium
GTTCGCCCCGGCCCCCGGCGCCCCGCAGACCTTCGCCGATATCTTTGAAAAGGTGTCGCCGGCCGTCGGGTCGATCAACGTCACCTCGAAGGCCGATCCCAACGCGATGAAACGAATTCCCGGCTTTGAGAATTTTCCGTTCGAGATCGTGCCCAGGGGCCAGGGCCAGGAAGGCGATGGCGACAACGCGCCGGCGCCCAAGCAGATGTCTTCCGGTTCGGGATTTTTCATATCCGCCGACGGCTACATCGTCACCAACAATCACGTCGTGGACAATGCCGATGAGATCAAGGTCGTTCTCAAGGACGGCAAGGAATTGAAAGGCGTCGTTGTCGGTCGCGACGAGGCCACCGACCTCGCGGTGGTGAAGGTCGAGGGTCACGGCTATCCCTACGTCGATTTCGAGAACTCGGCCAAGCCGAGGGTGGGGGACTGGGTTCTGGCCGTCGGCAATCCGTTCAGCCTGGGCAATACGGCCACAGCCGGCATCGTCTCGGCCTACAATCGCGACATTGGCGAGAATTTCGTCGACTACATCCAGATCGACGCGCCCATCAATCGCGGCAACTCGGGCGGCCCGACGTTTGACACCTACGGCCGGGTGATCGGCGTCAACACCGCCATCTTTTCACCGTCCGGCGGCTCGGTGGGCATTGGCTTCGATATCCCGGCCGACATCGCCTATAACATCACTAAACAGTTGATGAGTGGCGAGAAGATCAAGCGGGGCTACATCGGCGCCACGATCGAAAGCCTGAGTGATGAACTGGCCGACTCCTATGGCCTGGCGGGGCGCAAGGGCGCGGTGGTCGCCGATCTCGTCCCCGGCGGTCCCGCGCAGCGGGCCGGAATCCAACCGGGCGACGTCGTCGTGGCGGTCAATGGCCAGCCGGTCACCAGCAACAGTGAAATGACCCGCGAAATCGCCAAGGTCCGAGCCGGCGACGTGGCCCACCTCGATCTTTACCGGGATGGCAGGGAGCGGACGATCGACATCCACACCGGCCTTCGGCCGTCGGAAGCCCAACTCGCCCTGAACGGCGGCGCGGGCGGGGGCGGGGACTCCAGCCCGGGAGGCGGTCCGAAAGCCTCACCCAACTCAGCGATCCTGGGCATGTCTCTGGCGCCCATCGACCCGGCGGCGCGGCAGCAATACAGCATCGCCGCGGCCGTCCATGGCGTCCTCATCGAGGGCGTCAAGGGGAGTTCCGACGCCGGCGAAAAAGGTCTGCATCGCGGCGACGTCATCGTGCGAGCTGGCTACCGAGAAGTGGCCAGCGCCGGGGATGTGTCCGCGGCCGTGGCCGAATGGAAAAAAGAGGGTCGAACGGTTATTCCGCTGGCGGTGAATCGCGGCGGGAGGACCTTGTTTCTGCCGATCAAGATCGACGGCTGATCGAACCGCGAAAAAGGGGGCGCGCGAATGCGGGTGCTGATCGTCGAAGACGACCTCGAAGCTTGCCAGGCCATGGCGACGGGTCTGGCGGAGGCTGGCCATGAGTGTATCACCGCGCCGGACGGCGACGCGGGATTGAGCGCGGCGCGGGCAGAGCGTTTCGACGTTCTGATTGTCGATCGGATGATGCCTCGCACGGACGGCCTCACCATGGTCGAACGACTGCGGGGCGATGCCGATCAGACCCCGGTGCTCTTCCTCTCGGCCTTGGGCGAAATCAACGACCGGGTGGCGGGGCTGAAAGCCGGTGGCGACGACTACCTGGTCAAACCCTATGCCTTCGCCGAATTGATCGCGCGCGTGGAGGCCCTCGCCAGGCGGCGCGAGACCGGTTCGGTTCAGACCCTGCTGAAGGTCGGCGACCTGGAGATGGATCTTATCGGCCGGGAGGTGAGGCGGGCCGGCCGGGAGATAGACCTGCAGCCGCGCGAGTTTCAGCTTCTTGAATACCTCATGCGCAACGCCGGTCAGTCGGTGACCCGGACCATGCTGCTCGAAAAGGTGTGGGAATATCATTTCGATCCCCAAACCAATGTCATCGACGTGCATATTTCGCGTCTGCGATCCAAGATCGACAAAGGTTTTGAGCGACCGATGCTGCAGACCGTTCGCGGCGCGGGTTACCGTCTGGAAGCCTGAGCGGCGCGACCTTGCGCCCGCCACGCCTTTTCCGCACCACGCCCTTTAGGCTGACGCTGCTCTTCCTGGCCGTGTTCGCGGCCGCCGCCAGCGCCTTTCTGGCCTATATCTATCTGGCCACCGCCGGCGAGGTGACGCGCCAAGCCGATATCGCGATCACCCGGGAAACACGGTCCCTGGAAGCGGTCTATCGACAGGGAGGCTTTTCAGCGCTCAATCATGCGGTCATTGAGCGATCGTCGGGCGATCAAGCGTTGCTCTATCTTTTGATGAGTCCGGTGGGTGCGCCGATTTCTGGCTCCATAGCGCAATCGCCGGTCAAGGATTTCGACGGCGACCGCGATTGGGCGAGCTTTCTCCTGACCCAGACAGATACCGATGGGGCCGTCGTCAAGCGTCCCGCGCGCGGCCTCGAAGAGAAGTTGCCGGGGGGTGAGCGCCTGTTCGTCGGCGCGGACGTGGAAGAATCGGAATCCTATGTCGTAAGGATCCTGCGAGCCCTGTGGGGGGCCGGCGCCCTCATCATCGTGCTGGGGCTCGCGGGGGGCCTGCTGGTCAGTCGAAATGTCAGCCGCAATATCGCCGGGATCGCCGATGTCATCGCAACGGCTCGCGGCGGCGATCTGCGGGTGCGCGCCCTCGTACGTGGGACGGGCGACGAATACGATGAACTGGCCGTTGGCCTCAACGACATGCTTGAGCGGCTGGAGCGTTCTATCGGCGGGCTTCGCCACGCCGGCGACGCCATCGCCCACGATCTTCGCTCACCGCTCACCCGCCTTCGCGCCCGCCTGGAGGCGGCGATGATCGAGGCGGACGCCGGGCGAGCCGACCCGAAACTTGCCCTGCATCAGGCGCTCGAGGACGCGGACGCGGTATTGCGCACCTTCGCCGCCGTCCTCGCCATCGCCCGCCTCGAGGCGGCCGGTGACGCCCCCGACCAGACGCGCTTCGATCCCGCCGCGCTCGCCGCGGACATGGCCGAGCTCTATGAACCACTATGCGAAGACAAGGGGCTGGAGTTCAAAGCGGAACTCACTCCCGCCCTGAGCTTGAAGGGCAACCGCGAGTTCCTCGCCCAGGCCCTCGCCAACATCCTCGACAATGCGGTGAAGTACACCCCGACCGGGGGGGCCGTGATGCTGCGCGTCCGCAGACGGTCTTCGGGCGACATCGAGATTTCCGTCACCGATACCGGGCCTGGCGTCGCGCCGGCCGATCGAGGTCGGGTGGTGGAGCGTTTCGTGCGTCTGGAAAACAGCCGGAACGAACCGGGTGTCGGCTTGGGACTCTCGCTCGTGGCGGCGGTGGCGAGATCCCATCGCGGCCATCTGGAGATGGACGAGGGTCCCGGCGCCATGAACGGCGCGGGTCCGGGGCTGAGGGTGGCCCTGGTGTTGCCCAAGGCCGGGTGAGACGACGGTGGCGGCGCTCTGGCGAGCCATGATCCCATGCGGGCCGGTGGTCGACGCCAAGGCGGCGGAGCGATCGCGCCAGACCTTGATCGAGGTCGCGCGCGCCTTGGGATGGGCCGACGAGCTTGAGGCGGCGTGGCCTGTCCTCGCCCCGATCTTTTCAGCTTCGCCTTACCTCGCCAGCCTCGGCCGTCGCGCGCCCGAGCGCCTGCGCCGTCTGCTCGCCGACGACCCGGCCGACAGACTAGGCGCCATCGTCCAAGCGACGCATGCCTGCGGCCGGCAGGGCGAAATCGAAACCGGTGAACGAAGCCTGCGCGAACTCAAGGCCGAATTGCATCTGCTCACCGCCCTGGCCGATCTTGGGGGGGTATGGGATCTGAACGCGGTGACCGGCGCCCTTAGCCGTTTCGCCGATGCGGCTCTGACGAGCGCCATGAGCATGGCGGCGGACGAGGCCTTCGCGGCGCGGCGTCTGACCCGGCGAGCCGAAGGCGACGAGGCCCCCCTCCCTGGGCTCTTCGTTATCGCCATGGGCAAACACGGCGCGTTCGAACTCAACTATTCCAGCGATATCGACATCTCGGTTTTCTACGATCCAGGGTCTCTGCCGCTCAGCCCGGGAGTCGAGCCGGCGCCTTTCGCCATTCGGTTCGTCGAACGGATGGCGGACATTCTGCGGCGGCGCACTGTCGATGGATACGTCTTCCGCGTCGATCTTCGCTTGCGCCCAGATCCTTCCTCGACGCCAGTCGCCGTGCCGGTCGCCGCGGCGCTGGACTACTATGAAAGCGTCGGACAGAACTGGGAGCGCGCGGCCTTCATCAAGGCGCGCGTTGTCGCCGGCGACATGCTTCGCGGCCAAGCCTTCCTCGATGCCTTGGGGCCGTTCATTTGGCGCCGCAACCTCGACTTCGCCGCTATCGCCGACATCCATTCGATCAAGCGTCAGATTCACGTGCACAAGGTCGATGAGCGGCTCACCGCCAAGGGCGCCGATTTGAAGCTCGGCCGGGGCGGCATTCGTGAGATCGAATTCTATGTCCAGACCCAGCAGCTCATTCTTGGCGGACGGCATCCCGCCCTGCGTTCGCCGCGCACCCTCGACGCCCTGAACGCTCTGTCGGGCGCCGGCCATGTAGGGCGCCAAGCGGCCGACGAGATGGCGCTGGCCTACAAGGCGTTGCGGGCTCTTGAACACCGTGTACAGATGATCGGCGACGAACAATCCCATCGTTTGCCGCAAAATGATTCCGAACGTCGGCGGGTCGCGGCCTTGGCCGGCTATCCGGATTTGCGCGCGTTTGACGCCTCCGTCGGGCGCCTGCTGAAGAGCGTAAACCGACGATACGGTGAACTCTTTGCCGGTGAAGAGGCGCTTTCGTCGCGCTTCGGCAGCCTCATCTTCACTGGGGTCGAGGACGATCCGGAAACCCTGCTCACCCTGAAACGCATGGGTTTCGTCGATTCGATCCAAGTCTCCGGGACCATCCGCGCTTGGCACCACGGCCGGATCGCCGCGACCAGAACCGAACGGGGCCGCGAAGTCTTCACACGTCTGGCCCCGCGGCTTTTGGAGGCGGCCCGGGCCACCGGCGCGCCGGACGCCGCCTTCGCGCGATTCGCCGATTTCTTCGCGGCTCTATCCTCGGGCGTTCAGGTTCAGTCGCTGTTTCTAGCCCAGCCGCGCCTGTTCGAACTGGTGGTGCGAATCATGGCCCTGGCGCCTCGGTTCGCCCGAACGCTGGCCCGTCGTCCCGCCACCCTCGACGCTCTGCTGGACCCCGGCTTTTTCACGCCCATCGAGGCGCCGCGCGATCTTCCGGCCGCCATCGCCAAGGCTGGAACCTTCGAGGCGGCGATGGACATGGCCCGGCGGGCGCATCGCGAGCGAGCTTTTCGCATCGGTGTCCAGGTTCTGGGCGCCGCCGCCAGCGCACGAGAGGCCGGCGCGGCCTTTGCGGACCTGGCCGACGGTTTGATCGAGGGTTTGTCCCAGGCGGCGCTTGACGAGGTCGAGCGGCGAGCCGGCGCCTTTCCCGGCGAGACGGCGGTGATCGCCTTGGGCAAATGCGGCTCGCGCGAAATGACGGCGGCGTCCGACCTCGACCTCATGACTCTCTATTGCCCGGCCAGAGCCGACGCCGCGTCGGTCGCCAAGGGTTGGAGCGCGGAAACCTTCTACGCCCGCTTCACTCAGACACTGGTCACGGCGCTGGCGGCGCCCACCGCCGAGGGTGAACTCTATCAGGTCGATCTACAGCTACGTCCATCAGGGACGAAGGGACCTGTCGCGGTGAGTGTGGCCGCTTTCGAAGGCTACTATGGCGGCGAGGCCGATACCTGGGAATTTTTGGCCATGACCCGTGCGCGGGTGATCTGGGCCACCTCGCCAGCTTTCGCGCAAGTCGCCGCCGACGCGATCGAGGCCGTCCTGCGCCGCCCCCGCGACGCGACCGCGGCGGCGCGCGAGGTGGGCGACATGCGCGCCCTCTTGGCCCGAGAACGGGCGGCCGAGGGTTTCTGGGATATGAAATTGCACGACGGAGGCCTAGTGGATATCGAGTTCTGCACCCAGTACCTGCAGCTCATCCACGCCGCCAAAGGCGGACCGTTGAGGCAGAACACCGCCGAAGCGCTTGAGGCTCTGGATCAGGCGAACCTCGCGCCCGGCCCGGCGCTGAAAATCCTGCGCCACGCCTGGGAGCTGCAGCAAAACCTCTCCCAGCTTCTCAAAGTGGCCATCGAGGACAAGAAGGATCCGACCGGCGAACCGGCCTCTCTGCGCGCGCTCCTCATCAAGGCTGGCGACGCTCGGCGCTTCTCCGACCTCAAGTCCAGACTGGTGAAGGCGCGCGCGGCCGCGCACGACGTGTTTCGAGCCCTGGTGCTAACCCCGGCGACGGAGGCGAGCCGGTCGGTCGTTGAACAAGGCGCGGGCGGTTTGCCATGGGCGAACTCGAATCCGCGACGAAAATGGAGCGCGGCGGGTGAGCGAGGTGAAGATTGAGCCCAATGGGCGCCAATCTGGACGACGAGCTTGTCGTCAAGGCGGGGCGAGGCGATCCCGCCGCGATACGCGCCCTGGTGACCCGCAAGCTGCCCAGAATCCTCATCCTTGCGCTCCGAATGCTGGGCGATCCAGGAGAAGCCGAGGATGTGGCCCAGGAAACGTTTCTGAGAGCCTGGAAGTTCGCCCCCCGTTGGCGGCCGGGCCAAGCCAGGTTCGACACCTGGCTTCACAGGGTCGCCCTCAATCTCTGCTACGATCGACTGCGGCGGCGCAGGCGGACGACCCACGACCTCCCCGAGCAGACCGATCCCGGTCCTGGCCCGGATCGGGATCTCCTGGCGCGGGACGTGGGGCGGCGGGTCGATGCCTCACTGCGCGCGCTTCCGCAGAGGCAACGAGAGGCCATCGTGTTGTGTCACTATCAGGAGCTGACCAACATCGAGGCGGCCTCGATCATGGACGTGAGCGTCGAGGCGCTAGAGAGTCTGCTGTCGCGCGGCCGCCGCGCACTCAGGTCCGCCCTCGCCGATGTGGCGGCCAATGACTGACCGGGCGGCGAGGTCGACAATGAGTCCCGAAAGATTCGAAGCTCTGGCCGGCGCCTTCGGCGGCGATCTTGAGCGCTGGCCGCGGTCGGAACGGCAGGGCGCCTATCATCTGGCCGCCGCCCATCCGGCCCTCACCGACCGGGTCCTTGACGATGCGCGCCGCCTGGACGGGGCGCTCGGCGCCGCGCCTTCGATATCGCCAAGCCATCAATTGCGGGAATGGATTGTCCAGGCGGCGCCGGGGCCGCAAGCCAGCCGGGCGGCGTGGCGCTGGGCGGCTCGGTTCGGACTGACCGCGGGTCTCGCCGGCGCCGCGGCGGCCGGTGTCGCCGTGGCCATTGCGGTCGCGCCGACGACCCTCGCGCGGCCGCACGCCGGGTCTGTGTCGGACCCCGTCGAGGAAGCCGCCCTGCTGCTGCGCGAACCGTCCGATCTGGGCGAGGTGTGATGACCGCGCGCTGGGTCAAATTCACCCTCATCGTCTCGGCGGCCTTGAACGTGTTCCTGGTCGCGGCCGGGGCGACCCTCATTGCATTGAACATGAATCGCGTCCGCCATCGACTGCCCCAGCGGCCGACCCTGCGCGCCGCCGCCCTGAGCCTCGGTTCGGATCAGCGGACCCGGTTCGTCGCGCTCCTGCGAACCGAGGGCGAAGGCGTCCAAGACGCCAACCGGCAGGCCCGCGCCCTGCGCGCCGCGGCTTGGGAATCGTTGGCGACGCCGCGCTTCGATCCCCTCATCGCCAAGGCCGATCTGGCGCGCGCTCGCGCCCTCAATCAGGCATCGCGCGCCACGGTGGAGGATGGCGTCCTGGATTTCGCCGCCGCGTTGCCCGCCGCCGAGCGGGCCCGGTTCGGCGCGGCCATGCGGCGCCCGCCCGCCTGTCAGAACCACGCCACGTCATGCGAAAAGGAACCGCCGTCCCACTGAACGTCACCATCTCGCTCAGGCGATGGACTTAGCGACGAGTTCGAAGACGTTTTTCGACAAGCCTCCAGCGCCGGCGATCCGCTCGAGTTGCGCGCGCATGAGCGCACCGAGGCTGGCGGTATACCTCGCCCAGCTTCCGAGCGGCTCGACGAGGCGCGCGGCGGTCGTCGGGTTGAAGGCGTCCACCGCCAGAATTTGGTCGGCCAGGAACCGGTAGCCGGCCCCATTGGGGTCGTGGAAGCGAGCGGGGTTGCCCGCCGTGAAGGTCTGCACCAGGGCGCGCAGACGATTAGGCGTCCTGGCGTCGAAGGCCGGATGGGCGGTCAGCCCCAGCACCCGCCTCAGGGCGCCAAGCGAAGGATCGCGCGCCTGCACGGCGAACCATTTGTCGATCACCAGGGGCTCGGCCTTCCAGCGTGCGTAGAAGGCGGCAAGGGAGGTCTCGAAGTCTTCCCCGCCCAGTATCATCAGCGCCGAGAGGCCGCCGATGGCGTCGGTCATGTTGAGCGCGGCGTCGAAATGCCCCTTGGCCCGCTCGCGGTTGAGCGGATGCGGGTCGGCCGCCAGCAGTTCCAGAGAAGCGTTGCGCAGGCTTCGCCGGCCCGCCGCGGCGGCGTCGGGCGAGAACGATCCCGGCTCCTGAAGGCCGCCGTGAAGGCGGCGAAGCGCCGCTCCCAGATGAACCGCCATGCGCCCTCGCAGGCTCTCGCACGCTTGGTGGATGGCGGCGGGGTCGGCGGGCGCCGAGACGACCGCCAGATCGGATTCGCTGGGCATCGCCAGAAGAAGCGCCTTGAACGCCGGCGCGGACGCCTGATCGTCCATAGCGCGGCCAATCGCTTCGGCGAAGCGCTCCTCGCCCACCTCG
This sequence comes from Pseudomonadota bacterium, assembly GCA_030854165.1. Taxonomy (GTDB): domain Bacteria; phylum Pseudomonadota; class Alphaproteobacteria; order Caulobacterales; family Caulobacteraceae; genus Acaudatibacter. The sequence goes on from JALYTR010000006.1 coordinate 8,870, forward strand.
TCGGGGAGCCCGGCGGCCCTCGCCAGGATCAGATCGCGCGCCAGGCTCTGACCCGCCTCCCAGCGGTTGAACAGATCGGAGTCGGCGGCGAGGAGCACGTAGCCATCCTTGGCCGGCGCATCGACGGTAAGGTTCACCGGGGCCGAAAACCCGCGCAGCATGGAAAGCACCGGCGGGCGCTCGACGCCTTCGAGGCGAATCTGCTGTCGCGGCGTATCGAGCACAATGAGTTCAGTTTCGCGCAACACCCGGCCGTCCTCGTCGATCAGACCGAGGGCCAGGGGGATCGGCAGCGCGCGCTTCTCAGGCTGACCGGGCGTCGGCTCGGTGTGCTGGGTGAGGTCGAGGTCGAGCGTACGCGCCGCCGCGTCGAAGCGGCTCGCCACCGTCACCCGCGGCGTCCCGGCCTGTTCGTACCAGGCGAAAAAGCCGGTCAATTCGCGGCCCGAGACCTCTGCGAAGCAGGCAATGAACGACTCCACCGTGGTCGCCTGGCCATCCCAACGCTCGAAATAGAGGTCCATGCCGCGGCGAAAATCGGCGTTGCCGACGATGGTCTTCAGCATGCGGATGATTTCGGCGCCCTTCTCATAGATCGTCGCGGTATAGAAGTTGTCGATCTTCAGATAGGCGGCGGGGCGCACCGGGTGGGCCAGGGGGCCGGCGTCTTCGGCGAACTGACGGGCGCGCAGGGCCCTGACCTCCTTGATCCGCTGAACCGCATGGCCGCGCTGGTCGGCGGAGAAACTCTGATCGCGAAAGACCGTCAGCCCTTCCTTCAGGCAGAGCTGGAACCAGTCCCGGCAAGTGATCCGGTCGCCGGTCCAGTTGTGGAAATATTCGTGGGCGATCACCCCTTCGATGCGTTCATAGTCCAGATCGGTGGCCGTGGCCGGGTCGGCGAGCAGCAGCGAGGAGTTGAAAATATTCAGCCCCTTGTTCTCCATCGCTCCGAAGTTGAAGTCGCGCACCGCGACGATCATGAACAGGTCGAGGTCGTACTCCCGCCCATAGGTCGCCTCGTCCCAGCGCATGGCCCGCTTGAGACTGTCCATGGCGTAGGCGGCGCGCGGCGCCATGCCTGGATCGACGAAGATGCGCAAAAGCACCTCGCGCCCGCTCATGGTCGAAAACGAGTCTTCCAGCACGTCCAGCTCGCCGGCCACCAGGGCGAACAGATAACAGGGCTTGGGGAAGGGATCGTTCCACAGAGCGAAATGACGCCCGTTCGGCGCCGCCCCGAACTCCACCAGATTGCCGTTGGAGAGCAAATGCGCGAACGACTTGGCCGCCTCGATGCGCACCGTGAAGCGCGCCAGAACATCGGGCCGGTCGGCGAACCAGGTGATCTTGCGGAACCCCTCGGCCTCGCACTGAGTGCAATACCGGCCGCCGGACATGTAGAGACCCTCGAGCGCGGTGTTGCCCGCCGGATCGATCTCGACCTCGGTTTCCAGCACGAAGGCGTCGGGCGCGTTCGGGACGGTCAACCACTCATCGTCGATGGTGTGTTCCTCGGCTCCAAGCCCGCGTCCGTCGATGGCAACCGATATCGCCTTCAGCCGCTCCCCGTTCAGCTTGAGGGGTTCGCCATGATCGCCGTTGCGGCGGATGGTCAGCCGCGCCTTGACCCGGGTGACCCCGGGTTCGAGTTGAAATTCAAGGCTCACTGCTTCGATCAGGAAGGCGGGCGGGCGGTAGTCGGCGAGGCGGGTCGGCTGGGGTGTGTCGGTGCGCATGGCCCAAGTCTAATGTCGCGCCGGCACCGGCGCTACAAAGGCGGCGCGAAAAAAACGGGTGAGTCTCGGACAATTGGCCAGGTCGTCAGGCGGGCGAGCGAGCTGTCACCACCGGGTCGGCTTGCGGAAGGGCCCGATCGCATCGCGCATGTTGTCCGGAAACTGGGCGTTGGCCAGCGCGCCAGGACGAATTGGCTTGATGAAGTGGGCCAGCGGCTGCAAGGCGCGGCTGACGGCAGCTTGGGGGTTGAGAATGCCAATCCCCTTGTGGAACCGATCGCGCACTAGGGAAATCGGCTCCTTCAGATCGCTGTCATTGCTCACAATCACCGCCATGTCGAAGGCGTCATCGAACGCGTCCATCATCAAATAGGTCGCCAGATTGACGTCCGATCCCTTCTCCTCGGTCTTCATCACCCGGACGGGCCGATGTTTGCCGGCCCGCCACGCCGCCGCTTCGGGCATGGCGACCTCGTGGGTGAGGAAATGCCCCAGATGAATTCGCACCTCAGGCACGGTCGCGAGCGCTCGAAAATAGGTCTGTTGCCGCGTTGGTTGGTCGGGATCATTTGGCCTCCCGCTGACTTGGGCGGAGAAATACCGCACCACGTCGATGGCGTTTTTTGGCAACAGGGCGGGGGCGAGGGCGTGGACGTTGAGCCACTTGAGAGGCGAGCCCTTCAAGCAGCCATAGTAGAGTTGAAGCCGTCGATATAGACGCGTGTCCGCATCAAGCCCCCAATAAAGCAGCGGCGGCCCCGAAGCGCTTGGGGAGATATAGCCGCATATAGGTGCTGGAACGGTGGGCCGTCAATGAACGTGAGCGGCTGAGAACCGAGGGTCTCGCTGCGGCGTCCTTTACGGCGCCTTCAATAGGCCCGTTCGCCCCCGATGCGTTGCCCCGGATTTGTTTCTCCAGACGAACTCAACCTCGAGCGTCCAGCCCATCTGTTGAGCGATATGGAAAGCGGCTCGCGCGGCGTCTACCGCGTCCTGACCCTGCAGGGAGATGTTCGCCTCGGGCAGGTAATGATAGCCTTCGTCCTCCTTTTTGCCCCCCACGAAATTCACCACGATCAACCGACGAAGGGCGTCGGGAGTTTTGGAATTCGCCGGTAGCCGCTTGACCGCCTCGCGCAAGAGAACCGCCCAATTCACACTTCCCGCCAATGGCTTTCCGTCAAATTTTATTCCGAGAACCTTCGTATGTGTCAGGCTGGGCGGAGCCGCCGAGGTGAAAACGAGCGGAGCGTTCTCGGTCTTGGCCGAATTATCCTCCGTCACATCCATGCGGCCGTGCCGGTCGATGAGTCTGTTGATCACCGTCTCGACAGTGTCGATCAGCGGTATCGACAGCTTCTGCAGGCGTTCGAATGTTTCCGACGACATTTCCAATTGAACCGTCACATTTTCCTCCATCTACCGAAATACCGAAATACCGTTTTAGACGAGAATGTCAAGCACAAGGTTTGCGAAGTTCATTTTCGTCATCCGGCGTCGAGCGCGGCGAACGATCGCCTTTTTGCGATGCGCTTGACGCGCCGTCACACTTTCCCCGCCGCGAAAGCCCGCTATCCTGATCTGCGCCCAGCAGAACGAGCCCGCCATGAATTTCGATTTTTCCGACGATCAGAAGTTCCTCAAGACCGAGGCGCGCAGGTTTCTGGAGGCGCGCTGCCCGTCCGCCACCGTGCGCGGCGTGCTCGACGATCCGGGCAAGTCTTACGACTCGGAGCTATGGAAGGCGGTCGCCGAACAGGGCTGGCTGGGCGCGGCCATCCCCGAGGAATTCGGCGGCCTGGGCCTTACCGGCATCGAACTTTGCGCCATCGCCGAGGAGCTGGGCCGCGCCTTGGCCCCCATCCCCATTTCGTCCACCGTCTATTTCGTGGCGGAGGCCCTGATGCTGGCCGGATCGCCGGCGCAGAAGGCCCAATGGCTGCCCAGGATCGCGGCGGGCGAGGTCATCGGCTGTTTCGCCACCGTCGAGCGGGCCGGCGTCCTCACCGAAGGCCAGGTTCAGGCGCGGGTCGAGGGGGGCGCCCTCACCGGCGTCAAGATTCCGGTCACCGACGGCGATGTCGCCGATCTAGCCGTCGTCCTGGCCAGGGAAGGCGGGCGGCCAAGTCTCTATCTGGTGGAGCTGGCCGGCGAGGGCGTGAGGCGGGAAACCCTGCAAACCCTCGATCCCACCCGCGGTGTGGCGCGTCTCACCTTCGCGGGCGCTCCCGCTGAACCGCTGGGAGAGACCGGCGAGGGCATGGCTCTGGCCGAAGCGGTGCTGAACCGCGCCGCCGTCCTGTTGGCCTTCGAACAGGTGGGCGGCGCCGACAAGGCGCTGGAGATGGCCAGGGACTACGCCCTCAGCCGCTACGCCTTCGGCCGACCCATCGGCGGCTATCAGGCGATCAAGCACAAGCTGGCCGACATCTATATCAAGAACGAACTGGCCCGCTCCAATGCCTACTACGGGGCCTGGGCCCTGGGCGACGGGACGGCGGAACTGCCCGTGGCGGCCGCCGCCGCGCGGGTGGCGGCCTGCGAGGCCTTCTGGTTCGCCGCCAAGGAAAACCTGCAGACCCACGGCGGGATGGGCTTTACCTGGGACACCGACTGCCACCTCTTCTACCGCCGCGCCCAGCAGCTTGGCCTGGTCGCTGGCGGCGCCAAGGCCTGGAAAGAGCGCCTGGTCGCCCAGCTCGAACGCCGCAACGCGGCTTGAGAAGGATCTCGCCATGGATTTCAACGACACCCCCGAGGAAGCCGCCTATCGCGTCGGGGCGAAGGCCTGGCTGAAGGCCAATGCGCCAAAACGCCTCGCGCCGCCGGCCGGCGGCCTGGACGATCCCGCCGACATGGATGAATGCCGCGCCTGGCAGCGGACGAAAGCCGAGGCCGGCTACGCCTGCATCACCTGGCCCAAAAAGTGGGGTGGTGGCGGCGGCGCGCCTTGGCAGTCGGTGATCTTCGGCCAGGAAGAGGCCCGCGTGGAGACGCCCGCCAACCCCTTTCAGATCGGCCTTGGCATGTGCGTCCCCACCGTGATGACGGCCGGAAACGAGGCTGACAAGGAGCGCTTCGTGGGCCCGGCCGTGCGCGGCGAGGAGATCTGGTGCCAGCTTTTCAGCGAACCGGCCGCCGGCTCAGACGTGGCGGCCTCACGCACCCGCGCCGTCAAGGACGGAGAGGATTGGGTGATCAACGGCCAGAAGGTGTGGACCTCCGGCGCCCACTATTCCGATTTCGGCCTGCTGCTCGCGCGCACCGATCAGGAGGTGCCCAAGCACAAGGGCCTGACGATGTTCTGGATCGACATGAAGGCGCCCGGCGTGGAGGTGCGGCCGATCCACCAGATGAGCGGGGCGTCCAACTTCAACGAGGTCTGGTTCACTGATCTTCGCGTCAGGGACAGCCAGCGCGTCGGCGCGGTGGGCGAGGGCTGGAAGACCAGCCTGGTCACCTTGATGAACGAACGCCTGGCGATCGGCGGCGGCGGCGGCCCTGGTCATCGCACCGTCCTGAAACTCGCCCAGGATATCTCGACCCTGGCCGGCTCGGCGCTGAAGGATAGCGGGCTTCGCGAAAAGATCGCCGACTGGTTCGTCCAGGCGGAAGGCCTGAAATACACCCGCTACCGTACCATGACCGCCCTGTCGCGCGGCCAGACGCCGGGCCCGGAAAGCTCCATCGGCAAGGTGGTTTCCGCCTCTCTGATGCAGGATATGGCGGGCGCCGCCATGGACCTTGAAGATCAGTTCGGCATCATCACCGATCCGAAGATCGCGCCCCTGGCGGGCGCCTTCCAGACCGCGCTGATGAACGCGCCGGGCCTGCGCATCGCCGGCGGCACCGACGAGATCCTGCGCAACATCATCGCCGAGCGGGTGCTGGGCCTGCCGCAGGACGTCCGCCTCGACAAGGACGTGGCCTTCAAGGACATCCCGACGGGGCGGTAGACCGCGCCTCGGCGGCGCCAGAGCGTGGCCTTGGTAGCTGGGGGCGGGATCGAACCGCCGACCTGTGGGTTATGAATCCACCGCTCTAACCATCTGAGCTACCCAGCCGAAGAGAGGCGCGCGGGAGGGCGGCTTATAGGGGTCCAGCCGGCGTCCATCAAGCGGCGCCCCCCGCGGGATGGGATATCCACGGCGAGATCCCGAAGACTGGTGCGCGGGCCCCCCTGGACAACCGAGGACCCGCGGCGGAGAATCGATCCGCGAATGGGGGATGAGCGCATGGCCGGCGAGCCGGAGTCCCTGGATACCAGCGAGGGGTTGGAGCGGCGGCGCCATCGGCATGGCCTCGACCGTCTGATCATGCTGGCCGACGGCGTGTTCGCCATCGCCATCACTCTTCTGGCCTTCGACCTGCGCGGGCCGGCGCTCTGGGACAGGCGGCTCGCCAGCCTGTGGGCGAATCTGGCCCCGCAGCTCGACGCCTATGCCCTGAGCGTGGTGGCGATCGGCGTCTACTGGCTGGCCCATCGGCGTTTCATGGCCATGGTCCACACCGTGGACGCGCCGATGACCGTCTTGACGATTGTCATGCTGGCCCTGGTCGCCCTCCTGCCGGCGGCGACGCGCCTCACCCATGCCTTGCCCTCCTCGGCGGCCATGCTGATCTACGGCGCCCTTATCGTCGCCATCGGGGCCGCCATGGCCGCCATCTGGGGCTACGCCGCCCTCATCGCCGATCGGGTGTCGCCCGAGGTTCCCAAGCCGGTGCGGTGGTTCCTCCTCGCCCTGATGCTGTTCACCCCACCTTTTTTCCTGCTGCTGGTCACCCTCATTCCCGGCCCACGCACCGGCGAGATTCCCCTGAGCCTGGTCGCCCTGTTCCTGATCGGCTGGCCGATGCGCCTTTGGGTCGTGCGCCGCCTGACTCCCAAGAGGGCGCCCGCCGAGGAAACGACGTGAGGGCCGGGCCGGCGGCCACGCCATGAATCCTGGCCGCGAGCCGAGCGATCAGGCTAAGGAACGGCGCATGATCGATCAGGCCCTGGGCCCCACCTCGGGGAGCTATGTCTCCCAGCGCCTGCGTCTGCACTATGTGGACTGGGGAAACGCCGAGGCGCCGCCCCTGATCCTGCTGCACGGCGGTCGCGACCATTGCCGCAACTGGGATTGGGTGGCGCGGGACCTCGCTCGCGACTTCCACGTGATCGCGCCCGATTTGCGCGGCCACGGCGACAGCGCCTGGTCGCCGAGCGGGGACTATTCCATGAGCGCCTTCGTCTATGATCTGGCCCAGCTCGTTCATCGCCAGGGGCTCAGCCCGGTTTCCATCGTGGCTCACTCGCTGGGCGGCAATATCGCCCTGCGCTACGCCGGGGTGTTTCCAGAAACTGTCGCCGCTTTGGTGGCCATCGAGGGTCTGGGGCCTTCGCCGGCCATGCTGGCCAAACGGGGCGAACGCACTGCCCCCGAGCGCCTGCGGGCCTGGATCGAGGCCGAGCGCGCCCTGGCCGGGCGGAGGCCGCGTTGCTACGCCTCCATTGAGGAGGCCCTGGGGCGCATGCAGGCCGAGAACCGCCATCTAACCCCAGAGCAGGCGCGTTATCTCACCGTCCACGGGGTGAGCCAGAACGAGGACGGGACCTATGGCTGGAAGTTCGACAACTATGTCCGCTCCTTCTCGCCGGTGGATCTGACGGTGCGCGAGTTGGAGGCGCTGTGGGCGAACATCGCCTGTCCGACCCTGCTCGTTTACGGCAGGGAAAGCTGGGCGTCGAACCCGGCGGAGGACGGGCGCAGCGCCCACTTCGCCAACGCCCGGGTCCAGGTCTTCGAGCGCGCCGGCCACTGGGTTCACCACGACCGGCTGGAGGCCTTTCTGACTGAGGTGAGGGCGTTTCTGCGGGTCGAGGCGCCATGAACGGCCAGTCCTGGCAAAGTCGATTTGCGCGTCTCGGGTTGCTGTTTCTCGCCTGGCTGTCGCTCGGGGCGCCAGTCTTCGCCCAGTCGGCGCCGCCGAGCCCGGACGCCCTGCCGGCGATGGCGACGACGGTCGATCAGGCCCAGGCGGATCTGCGCGTGATCGCCGCCGGCGCCCACGTCGGGCGCTCGAGCGATGCCGAACTCAAGGCGAAGATGGCGGCCCTGCCGCCTATTCAAGCGAGGCTGGCAAGCGTTCTGGCCATACTGACGCCGCGCCTGGCGGACGCCGACGCGCGCCTGGCCCAGCTCGGTCCGGCGCCGGCGTCTGGACAGCCAACCGAGGCCCAGGAGACCGCCGACGCCCGCCGCGGGGTTCTGCATTTTCGCCAGGCGGTGAACACCGAGGTCGTACAGGCGCGCCTGCTCGGGGTCGAGGCGGACCAGCTCCGCTCCGCCCTGGCTGAACGTCTGCGGCGCAACTTCGCGGCCCGACTGTGGACGCGGACCCGCTCGATCGCCGATCCGACCTTGTGGCGGGATTTCGCGGCCGCCCTGCCCGCCGACCTCGCTCGGCTGGGGCGGGCCGGCGATGACCAGACCGGCAAGCTGGCGGCGGCGGCGAAGCGGCCCGGCGCCC
>JALYTR010000221.1 GCA_030854165.1 Pseudomonadota bacterium
TGGCGTAGAAGCTCCGAGGCGCCATGTCGCCATAGCCAAGGGTTCCCAGCGTCTGAACCGAAAAGAAAAAGGCGTCGGCGAAGCGCCCAGGCGCCGCGCCCTTGATGCCGGCGGGATCGAGCAGATCGAGGCCCGCGAAGGCGCTGTTGATGGCCAGAAAGGCGCTCGCCATCACCGCGAAGAACGCCCACAGCGGCATGGTGAGGAGATAGTGATAGGCGTCCCGCCAACCGTCCTTGGGCATGCCCCGAAACGGCAGGGTTCCGGCTCCCAGGCGCGAGTAGGCGCCCGGGGTCAATTGGCTGTTCTGTTCCATCGTTCTCCAGCGCCTTTGTGTTCGCGCTGAAGAGTCGCTCCGATCGCCCTGCCAGGGCAAGGGCGCGTTGCGCGGAACCGTGCGATCCGCTAAGGCTTCATGGCCCTGATGACGTCAGACGCGACCTTAAGAGTTTGGACCCCGCGCGCTGGATCTTAGAGTCCGCGCGCGCTTTCATCGAAGGGCCGCCGCCTGGCTGAGGAGGCTGGAACACGCACCATGACCCGCCGCAAGAAGATCTATGAGGGCAAGGCCAAGATTCTCTACGAAGGCCCCGAGCCAGACACCCTGATCCAGTATTTCAAGGACGACGCCACCGCCTTCGACGGGACAAAAAAGGCGATCCTCGAGGGCAAGGGGGTGATCAACAACAAGATCAGCGAATATGTGATGACCCGCCTGGCCGCCATCGGGGTGCAGAATCACTTCATCAAGCGGATGAACCTGCGCGAGCAGCTCATCAAGGAAGTCGAGATCATTCCCCTCGAGGTGGTGTGCCGGAACGTCGCCGCCGGTTCGATGTCCAAACGCTTCGGCCTGCCCGAGGGCCAGGCGCTGCCGCGTTCGATCATCGAATTCTACCTGAAGGACGATAAGCTCGGCGATCCCATGGTGGCCGAGGAGCACATCACCGCCTTCAACTGGGCGCAGACCCAGGAAATCGACGACATGATGGCGACCACCTTGCGGATCAACGACTTCCTGACCGGCCTCTTTGGGGCCGTCGGCATCACCCTGGTGGACTTCAAGGTCGAATACGGGCGGGTGTGGGACAACGACTTTTCCCACGTCATCCTGGCCGACGAGATCAGCCCCGACAGTTGTCGGCTGTGGGATTCGGCCACCAACGAAAAACTCGACAAGGACCGCTTCCGCCGCGACCTGGGCAATGTCATCGAAAGCTACACCGAGGTGGCCCGCCGGCTCGGAATCATGAAGGAAATGCCGACCGTCATTCAGGGGGGCATGGCTTAGGGCGACATGAAGGCCACCGTCCACGTCTTCCTCAAGCCCGGCGTCCTGGACGTTCAGGGCAAGGCGGTGGAGAACGCCCTGCACGGCCTGGGCTGGGCTGGCGTCGCCAATGTTCGCATGGGCCGGGTGATCGAATTGGATCTTTCGGCGACGGACAGGACGGCGGCGGAGGGCGAGGTCACCGCCATGTGCGAGCGGCTGCTCGCCAACCCGGTGATCGAGGGCTACCGCGTGGAGGTGGAATGAGGGCCGCCGTCGTCGTCTTTCCCGGCTCCAACTGCGACCGCGACTGCAGGGTCGCCATCGAGCGGTCCACGGGCGCGGCGGTGGCGATGGTCTGGCACCAGGAGACCGCCCTGCCCTCCGGGCTCGATCTCATCGTCTTGCCGGGGGGATTCGCCTTCGGCGACTATCTGCGCGCCGGGGCGATGGCGGCCCTCTCGCCGGTGATGGCGGAGGTTCGCGCCGCGGCGGAACGCGGCGTTCCCGTGGCGGGCGTGTGCAACGGCTTCCAGATTCTCTGCGAAGCCGGTCTGCTTCCCGGCGCTCTGCTGCGCAACGCCGACCTGAAATATGTCTGCAAGCCGGTCGTCCTGGAGGTCGCCAACCTGCAGACCCGCTTCACCGCCGCCTTCGGCGACCGCCGCGAGGCGACCATGACCGTCGGCAACGGTGAGGGGAATTATTTCGCCGACGAGTCTGTGCTCGACCGCCTGGAAGGCGAGGGCCGGGTGGTCTTCCGCTACCGCGACAACCCCAACGGCTCGGCCCGCGCCATCGCCGGCATCGTCAGCGAGACCGGCAACGTCCTGGGAATCATGCCCCACCCCGACCGCGCCTTCGAAGACGACCTGGGCTCGGCGGATGGGGCGCTGGTGTTCAAGAGCGTGATGGCGAGCGCTTAACGCCGCTTTCCATGACAAGATCGCTGAGCGTCGGCGGCGCTCCCGGAGGCGACCCTCGCGGGCCGCCTCCCGTTGATCAAACAACAATCAGCGCGACGCCGTGCCGATATTGGCCGGGGCGGCGGCGGCGGTGTTGCACTTGGCCAGGGCGCTGGCGTCCAGAGCCTTGCGGTCGGCGGCGTAGGCGGTGAGGCGGCCGACCTGCTTGGCGAGATCCTTGCAGGCGCTGACACTGGCGGCGTCGTCGGGGGCCAGGGCGGCGACGCAGGTCCCGGACTCGCAATTCCACACCGCGTGGGCGGCAATGAGCTTGGCGTGACCGGCGCCAGGCGCCTCGAGGGTGGCCATAATCCGGCTGTCGGCGGTCGCCGCGCCGGCGAGGGAAAGCGAGAAGACGGCGCAGGCCGTCGCGAGGGCGAGTTTCATGTGACGAAGCCTTTCGAGTTTCACACGTTGAATAAAAAGTGGACGCTTTGGGATCGACACTCGTCCTGCCCGAAGCGGGCCGGCGGAATGCCCGTCGGCGGTGCGGATCAGAACTTAACGCTGAATAGATATCACCGATAACTTAGGATGCAAGCGAAATCTAAACGCCGTTAAAATTATTTCGCGAATTCGGCCCAAGATGCGTCTGGCGGGCACCCGACAGACGCCGGGAAGCGGGGCGATGGCGCAATTCCATCGCGCTCGCTAAGAGAGCCGTCATGATCCGCGCCGTCACCGAAACCCTGGCCGAAACAGCCGTCGAGTATGGCCTTAAGCCTGACGAATACGACCTCATCGTCCGGCGCCTGAATCGCGAACCCAACGCCCTGGAGCTGGGCGTGTTCTCGGTAATGTGGTCCGAACATTGCTCCTACAAGTCCTCGCGCCGCCATCTGGCCAAGCTGCCCACCACCGGCCCCAGGGTGATCCAGGGGCCGGGCGAAAACGCCGGCGTGGTGGATATCGGCGACGGCCAGGCGGTGATCTTCAAGATGGAATCGCACAACCATCCCTCGTTCATCGAGCCCTACCAGGGGGCGGCGACGGGCGTCGGCGGGATCATGCGCGATGTCTTCACCATGGGCGCGCGGCCGATCGCGCTCCTCAACGCCCTGCGTTTCGGCGACCCGAGCCACCCGAAGACCCGCAGACTGGTGGCCGGGGTGGTGGCCGGGATCGGCGGCTATGGCAATTGCGTGGGGGTGCCCACCCTGGGCGGCGAGACCAATTTCCACGCCGGCTACGACGGCAACATATTGGTCAACGCTATGTGCGTGGGCTTGGCCGATACCGACAAGATCTTCTATTCGGCCGCCCCCGCCGCCGGCCTGCCGGTGGTCTATTTCGGCTCCAAGACCGGCCGCGACGGCATCCACGGCGCGACCATGGCCTCGGCCGAGTTCGACGTGGACTCGCACGAAAAGCGACCGACCGTGCAGGTCGGCGATCCGTTCGCCGAGAAGCTCTTGATCGAGGCGACCCTGGAGCTGATGGCGTCCGGGGCGGTGGCCGCCATCCAGGACATGGGAGCTGCGGGCCTGACCTCCTCGTCGGTGGAGATGGCCGGCAAGGGCGCGGTGGGGATCGAGCTTGATCTCGATCTCGTGCCGCAGCGTGAAGAGAACATGACTCCTTACGAGATGATGCTCTCGGAAAGCCAAGAGCGCATGCTGGCCATACTGAAGCCGGGCCGCGAGGCCGACGGGCGGCGCATCTTCGACAAATGGGGCCTGGACGCCGCCACCATCGGGCGCACCACCGACACCGGCCATATCGTGCTGAAACATCGCGGCGAGGTGGTCTGCGACCTGCCGCTTGGCCCCTTCACCGACGACGCCCCGCTCTATGATAGGCCGTGGATCCAGCCGACGCTGCGCCCGCGCCTTGACCCCGCCACGATCCCCGCCCCCGCCGACTGGGCCGCGGCGATCCTGAAACTCATCGCCTGCCCCGACCTCGCCTCCAAGCGCTGGATCTGGGAGCAGTACGACCGCCATGTGATGGCCGACACCCTCGAAGAGCCGGCGACCGGGGCGGACGCCGGCGTGGTGCGGGTGCATGGCGGGCGCAAGGCCCTGGCCCTGACCAGCGACTGCACCCCGCGCTATGTGGCCGCCGACCCCTTCGAGGGGGGCAAGCAGGCGGTCGCCGAGGCGTGGCGCAATCTCACCGCCGTCGGCGCCGATCCCATCGCCGTCACCGACAACCTCAACTTCGGCAATCCCGAGCGACCCGAGATCATGGGCCAGATCGTCCGGGCCATCGACGGCATGGGCGAGGCGTGCCGGGCGCTGGACTTCCCGGTGGTGAGCGGGAATGTCAGTCTCTACAACGAGACCAATGGCGCGGCCATTCCGCCGACCCCGACGGTGGGCGCGGTGGGGCTTCTCCTCGACTATGCCACTCGCGCCGATTTTGCCTCCATGCGGGGCGGCGACACCCTGCTTCTGATCGGGGTCAGCCACGGCGAGCTGGGATCGAGCCTCTATCTGCGCGAGCTTCTGGCC
>JALYTR010000222.1 GCA_030854165.1 Pseudomonadota bacterium
GCCTACCGCGGCGCCGGCCTGAACGGCGGCGACCAGGTGCTGATCTTCCTGCGCCACACGCCTCAACTCTACGGAGCGTTTTTCGGCGCCATGCTGATCGGCGTCACGCCAGCCTTCATGCCATGCAGTTCGCCGCGCCAGGATCCGACCCTCTACTGGCGATCGCATCAGGCGCTCATGGACCAGATCGCGCCGGCCGCGGTGGTCACTGACCGCGCCACCCTGGCGGAAATGCAGGACGCGGGTCTTCGCCTGAACGGGACAGCGGTGCTCCTGATCGAGGACCTCGCCCCCACTTCCCTCGAACCGCGGCTGGTCGACGAGAGCGCCATCGGGCTGCTGCAGCACAGCTCGGGCACCACGGGGCTGAAAAAGGGCGTGGCCCTCAGCTTCGGCGCCATCGTCGATCAGATCGAAAGCTACGCGGCCACGATCGCGCTTGGCGAGGACGACGCCATCGTCTCGTGGCTGCCGCTCTATCACGACATGGGACTGATCGCCTGCCTGATCCTGCCGGCCTATTTCGCCACTCCCGTGACCCATCTGGATCCCTTCCATTGGATCGGCCGGCCAGACACCCTGTTTGAGCAGATGGTGAAACGCAAGGGCACCTTGACCTGGCTGCCGAACTTCGCCTTCGAGCACCTGGCCGGTACGGTGGCGCGGCGGGCGGCCCACTGGGATTTGTCCAGCGTGCGCGCCTTCATCAACTGCTCGGAGCCGTGCAAGGCGGCCACCTTCGACCGCTTCGCCGCCGCCTTCGCCCCGGCCGGGGTGAGGCCCGACCAACTGCAATGCTGCTACGCCATGGCCGAGACGGTGTTCGCCGTCGCCCAGAGCGGATTCCAGGATGATCCGACGCGCGCCCTGCCCGCCCGCATCCGCGTAGATCCGGCCAGTCTCGACCGGGGTAAGGCGCCGATCGACGCGGCGCCGGGCGAGGGCGTGGAGCTCATCGAAACCGGCGTGGTCATCGACGGCCTCGGCCTGACCGTCCACGACGAGGCGGGCGCGCTCATCGCCGACGGGCGCATCGGCGAAGTGGGGCTTTGCGGCCGCTTCCTGTTTTCCGGCTACAATCGCGACCCGGATCGCACCGCCGAGCGCCTGCGGGGCGGGGTATATTTCTCTCGCGATCTGGGATTTGTTCGGGACGGGCGGCTCTATGTGCTGGGGCGGATGGACGATCTGATCATCATCAACGGGCGCAATCTCTACGCCCACGAAGTGGAATCGCACGTGGGCGCCGTCGCCGGCGTCAAACCTGGACGCGCGGTGGCCCTGGCCTGGTTCGACCCCAGAATCGGCAGCGAGACCCTGGTCGTCATGGTCGAACGGGCCCGCGCCATCGGTCGCCCCGACGAGGAGATTCGCCGCGAGATTATCGGCCTTGTCCATTCGGTGTTCAATGTGACGCCCAGGGCGGTTGAAATGCTGGAGGAAGGCCGGCTGGTGAAGACCTCCAGCGGCAAGATCAGCCGCAAGGAAAACCTGGCCCGCTACGCCGCCGCCCAGAGTCCCGCCCCAATCAGCGGCGCCTAGGGGGGCGGATGCTGATCATCGACTTCGCGCGACCGGGCGGCCCCCCCGAACGGGTCGGCGTGGTCGGTAGCTGCCGGGTCCACGATCCGCTCAAGGAAGTGGCGCGATCAGGGCGCGGCGTCTTTTTGTGGTCGGCGTTCAACAGCTTCACCCACACGCCCGCCGAGGCGGCGCAGCACATCGCCTTCTGCCGGGGACGCCTGGAGATTCCCGAACCCTTCGGCCCCTACATTCTGCGCCAGGACAAGATTCCCCTCCTCGATGACCGCCTGCCCAACCTGGTCGAGAGCTGCACGACGTTCATGGTGGAAATATCGGGGATGGAATACCTGCGTTGCGGCCACTACACGTTCAATCAAGACTATTTTTCCCAGCAATTCGTGCGGGGCGGCGGCCTGGGCGTCCTGGACTGGCATCGACACCTCTCGGCGGCGGCGGCGTCGCCCGAAAAAGTTCGCCTCGCCATGGCCTCCCTGGCCGGGGCCGGCAAGCGGCCCGGCGTCGCGGCGGAGGAGATTCTCACTTCGCTGCGCAGTCTCGTCCTGTCCGCCGAAACCTACGAGGCGGAACTCGGCAAGGTGATCTTCGATACTTCGAAGCGATGGATCTTCGTGCCGCACTTCAACGTCTCCGCGGATCCCGCCCAGCGGATCGTCAAGCGCGCGGTGCTGCGTGATTTGCTTGAGCGGGACGCCAGGGCCCTGGGCTGCGACTTCTACGACCCCACGCCCATCGTCGCGCGTCACGGCCGCGAGGCGGCGCTTGAAGGCGGCGGCGTCGATACCTACCATTACGCGCCGGCGTTCATGGCGATCGCCGGCGAAGGTCTTTACGAAGCGATCATGCAAGAGCCGCGACCGATCGCGCTGGAGAACGAACCGCATGGCTAGCAATATGTATTTCGTCAAGCGGGACGTCGGGCTGTTCCGAAAGGGGAACTGGACCATCGTCCTGAATTCACGCACGACTGGAATCTATCCAGAGCGCGCGGGCGCCTTGGCGGCGGCCATCGCGGAAGCCGAGCGCACCAGCTTCCTGGGCCGCGCCACCGAAGTGTGGGTAAACGACGGCCACGGCTTCAACTTCGAAAAGGCGTTCAAGGCCGGCAAGGCGCCGGACGCTGAGGGCAAGCCCGGCGAAATGGATCTGACCGGAGAGGAGGATATCGTGTTCACCGTCGACGATCCCACCACCGACACGCCCTCCTATTGACGCTAAAGATGTTCGAGGGCCGAGCGGGCGATCGACACCGTCCGGCTCTTCTCGATCACCTCGCCGCCGACGCCCTTCAGGAAGGCCCAGCTCGCCTCGTCGTAGACGCCCGGCGTGAGGTTAAGATAGAGGCTGCCGCCCTCCGCCAGGACGTTGTCGCGCAGATCCTTGAGCAGGAAGGTCCAGTCGGCGACGCTCCACGGCGCGCGGGCCTTCGCATCGGCCGAAAAGCAGGTCATGAAGGAGGTGACCAGATTGAAACGCCCGGGAAGGCGAGGCAGGGCGGTTCGCGCCATGATCCGGCAATCGATCTTGCCCACCGCGAAGAAGTCGCACAGATCGTCATAGAGGTGGCGTTCCACGCCGCTCGCCGGCGACTTCAATGGAATATCCAGACCCAGGGTTTCGTGACCGAAAAACTCGGCCACGAGCTGGAAGTGGCCGGGCCCCGCCCCCAGATCGAGGATGCGCATCGGCGCGGCCTTGTGCAGACCAAGGCGCAGGGCGTGGTCGAACTTGCCGCCCGACCAGGTGGGCGTATCGAAGTATTTCAACCGGTTGCCGTCCGCGCCCACCACCTCGGGCCGAAGGTGGATGGCCTGAAGCGCGCCATAGCGATCAGCGTCGAACCGCTCGGCCAAGCTAAGGAAAAAACGCCCCTTGGCCTGGCGGGCCCAATGGGAATCGTCCTTCAGCGGCGCGGCGGCCGCCACCGCGACCTCGTCGAAGCGACCGAAGATGGCGGGCAGCCATTCGTCGCGCAGGGACGCGATCGCGAATGGCGTGACCGGCCGGGCTCGCGTCTGGCTCATCTTCCTTGCCGTGCCTCCGGATGGGACCGATTGCCTCCGCCGACTTGGCGGCACTATAGGACAAGAAGACCCCGATCGGTGAAGCGATGTCGCCGCCCGTGGGCGGAGGTCTGAACGGTTGGAATTGGCGGCGCCAGTCACGGCGGATTGGACGGCCCACCCGTTGCTGGCGGACGATGTCGTGCTCGCCATCGTGGGCCTTGGCCAATCGTGGATGCAGGGCGGCAACCGCGACCGCGCGGACCCCCTGGCGACTCCGGTTCCCGAACACCCGGGCCACGCGCTTCAATTGAACGCTCCGCCCCGGCCTCAGCCCGGCTATGTCGCCCAGCTGGAGAACCTGCATGAGCGAGCCGGTGGCGACCGATCGCGCGAGAGACCCCTGTCGGGGTGCGCCGACGCCTTCGAACGGGCGCTCCGGGCCCAGGCCGGCCGGCGCCATCCCCTGCTGATGATCGCGGCGGCCAGGGGCGGATCCACCCTGGCCGGAGGTCGGGTCCCGGACGACGGCCTGTTGCCGGGCTCGATGGTGTTCGGCTGGATGCTGGAGCAGGTCGGCCATGCCGCCAAGCTCGTCCGGGCCCAAGGCAAGCGGCTGGTGGTGATGTCCATCCTCGCCGCCCACGGCGAGACCGACGCCCAGTTGAACAGCGACGGCGAAGCGTTCGCGGCGGGCTGGCGGCGGATTCGCCGCGAGGCTGAAGCCGCCATCGTCGCCCTCACCGGCCAGAGGGAAGCGGTGTTGCTGCACGCCTACCAGACCACCGGGCTGGACCGGCGCTCGCCGCAAACCCACGGCTGCACCACCGCCCAGGTCGCCTGGTGGCAACTGCGGATGAGCGACATCGATCCTCTGTGCCGCTGCGTGGGTCCGGTCTATTGGACCACGGCCGGCTCCAACGACTTCATCCATGTGACCAACCGCAGCCTGCGGCGCGTCGGACTGCAGTTTGGACGGTACGTATTCGACGATGTCTTGGGTGCGGGCCGCCCGCCCCTGCGGGTTGTCAATCTCGCCTGGATCGACGAGCGGCGCCTGCGGGTGACCTACACGCGGGAGATCGTGGTCGAATCGGACGACGCGCGAGTGAATGTCTCCAAACTGGGACGCGGCGGGGGC
>JALYTR010000223.1 GCA_030854165.1 Pseudomonadota bacterium
GGTCAGCACCTTGCCGGACCCGACCTCGGCGAACCGGTCGACGCCGCCCTCCTCGGCCATCCACTCCATGCTCTCACGCCAGCGCACGCGCGAAGTCACCTGGTCGACCAGCAGACGGCGGATGAGCTCGGGATCGAGAGTCGGGCGGGCGGTGACGTTGGCCACCAGGGGCGCGCGCGGCGGCCTGATCGCCGCTTCCTCCAGCGCTCGCGCCATCTCCTCGGCCGCCGGCGCCATCAAGGGGCAATGGAACGGCGCCGACACGTTGAGCAGGACGGCCCGCGCGCCCAGTTCCTTGGCCTTTTCGATGGCCAGATCCACCGCCGCCGCCGCGCCGGAGATCACCACATTGCCAGCGTTGTTGTCGTTGGCCACCACGCACACTCCGGCGTCCGAGCCCGCCAGCGCCGCCGCTTCGGCGAGGGCCACGTCGCTCTTGGGGCCAATCAGCGAAGCCATGGCGCCCTCGCCGACCGGAACCGCCCGCTGCATTGCCTGCCCGCGCAGCTTGAGGAGCCGCGCCGTGTCGGCCACGCCGATCGACCGAGCAGCGGCGAGGGCGGAGTATTCCCCGAGGGAATGGCCGGCGACGAACGCCGCCCGCTCGACGCCGATCCCGAAGTCCCCCTCCAGGACCCGCATGACCGCCAGGCTGACGGCCATCAGGGCCGGCTGGGCATTTTCGGTCAGAGTCAATTCCTCGATGGGCCCCTCGCGCATCAGCCGGGCGAGCTTCTGGCCCAGGGCGTCGTCCACCTCCTCGAACACCGCCCGCGCTGCGGCGAACGCGCCGGCCAGCTCGGCGCCCATGCCCACCGCCTGGCTGCCCTGGCCGGGAAAAAGGAAGGCGAGGCTCATGGGAACGGGTCTCCAGACGGTCGGCGACGCACCGAGGGTTAGGCGAAACCCCTCCGCGCGACAAGCTCGGCGAAAATCCACTGGCGCGCCATCCGCGTAGAAGCGCATAGTCCCCGCTCGATGCCGCCCACACTCCGGAGCCCTCCACCATGAATCGTCTGTTCGCCGCCGTTGGCGTCGCCGCCCTCCTCGCCGCCGCGCCCGCTTTTGCCGCGCTCAAGGTCGGGACGACCGCGCCGGAGTTCTCCGCGCCCGCCTACCAAGGCGGCAAGCCGCTGACCTTCGATCTCGCCGCGTCTCTGAAGAAGGGACCGGTGGTGCTCTATTTCTTCCCCGCCGCTCACACGAGCGGTTGCAATCTGGAAGCTCACCTGTTCGCCGACGCCATCGACCAATTCCATGCCGAGGGCGCGACGGTGATCGGCGTCACCGCCGGCAATATCGATCAACTCGCCGCCTTCTCCACCGAGACCGAGCATTGCTCGGGCAAGTTCCCCGTCGCCTCGGACCCTAATGCGGTCATCGCCAAATCCTACCACGCGACCTTGGCGATGGGTCCCAAGTGGTCCGACCGAACCTCCTACGTCATCGCCCCAAGCGGCAAGATCCTCCTCGCCTATTCAAACCTGAACCCCACCCAGCACGTCGCCGAAACCCTGGCGGCGGTAAAGTCCTGGCGGGCGGCGCATCCGTCGTAGGGTCGCGGTTGGAGCGCGGGCGTTTCCGCCCGAGTCTTCCTCCCGATTCTTCCTCCCGATCATTGGGCTTGAGGTGAGCCGCGGGCGGGACGCCCGCGCTCCGGAAGACCATCTTGCATCCTGGCCGGTCGCCGTGTATCAGCCCCCCTCCCTCACGAAGAGCGGTCTTTTCGCGGAGCGTCAAAGGGTTCGGGAGCCTCCCGGCCGCCGCGGCTAGAGCCATCGTTGTGTGCGCGTCTTCCGAGCGCCCGCGACGCCGCCCTCCCCATCGGAAGAAGGAACCAATGGCCACTTACGAGCACGTGCTCATCGCGCGTCAGGATATATCCCCGGCCCAGGCCGAGACGCTGAACGAAGAGTTGAAAGCCCTCATTGAATCTCTCGGCGGCCATATCGCCAAGATCGAGTACTGGGGCCTGCGCAACCTCACTTTCCGCATCAAGAAGAACCGCAAGGGCCACTATTCCCTGCTGGCCATCGACGCGCCCGCCCCTGCGGTCAAGGAGATGGAGCGCCAGCTTTCCATCAATGAGGACGTGCTGCGGTTTCTGACCGTGCGGGTCGATGCGCTCGATCTGGAGCTCTCGCCCGTGCTGGCCCGCCGCGACCGTGAGCGCGAGCGGCGCTTCGAGGATGCGCCGGCGCCGGCGGTGGGAGCCTGAGAGAACCATGACCGACGAAACCACCATCCCCGACGCGCCCGCCTCCGGCGGCCGGCGCAACTTCATGCGCCGGCGCAAGGTGTGCCCCTTCTCCGGGGCCGGCGCCCCGAAGATCGACTACAAGGACGTGAAGCTCCTGCAGCGCTATGTCTCCGAGCGCGGCAAGATCGTCCCCTCGCGCATCACCGCGGTTTCGGCCAAGAAGCAGCGTGAACTGGCGCAGGCGATCAAGCGCGCCCGCTTCCTCGCCCTGCTGCCGCACGTCGTGAAATAGGGGCCGGGACATGAAGGTCATTCTGCTCGAACGCGTCGAGCGCCTGGGGGCGCTGGGCGATGTGGTCACGGTGAAGGACGGCTTCGCCCGCAACTTCCTGTTGCCGCGCTCCAAGGCCCTGCGCGCCAACGGGGCGAATATGAAGGTCTTCGAAGGCCAGCGAGTCGAAATCGAATCGCGCAACGCCAAGGCCCGTGAGGTCGCCGCCAAATCCGGCGAGACCCTGGACGGGACCTCCTATGTGATGATCCGCCAGGCCGGCGAGAGCGGTCAGCTCTACGGTTCGGTCTCCGGACGCGACATCGCCGACGCGGTGAACGCCGAGGGCGGCAAGATGGACCGCGCCATGGTGGTGCTGGACAAGCCCATCAAGACTCTCGGGGTGCATCCGGTAAAGATTCGCCTGCATGCCGAGGTGACGCTGAGCGTCAACATCAACATCGCCCGCAGCCCCGACGAAGCCGAGCGCCAGGCCAGGGGGGAGAACGTCATCGCCTCGCAATTCGAGGAGGACCGCGCCTCGTCCGCCCAATCGGCCGCCGACATGGTCGAAGGCGGGGCCGGGCGCCAGGAAGGGTTCGGGCGCGAGGAATAGGCGCGACGGGCGGCGTTTTGCCGCCGCCCGACCGAACTTGTCCACACCTCCGCGAGTTCCTGTGGAAGGTCCAAACGGACCCTCGCGCGGCGTCCGCGTTAAGCTATCGTTAGGACATGGCTCTCGTCCCCCTGCTCGATCTTCGCGCCGTCCAGCCGGCGCCCGACATCGCCCACGCCCCGTGCAACATCGAGGCGGAACAGGCCCTGCTGGGCGTCCTTCTCTACGACAACAGCGCCTATGAGCGGCTGAGCGACCATCTTCAGGCCCGGCACTTCTTCGAACCCTTTCACGGCCGCCTCTACGACGCCGTCCAAAGCCACATCCGTCGCGGCCAACTGGCTGAGCCGATTCTCATGGCCGAGCAGTTCCAGCGAGATCCGGCTTTCGAGGAACTGGGCGCGGTGCGTTACCTGGCCGATCTGGTGGACCGCGCCCCGCCGGCCGCCCACGCCGCCGACTACGCCCGGGTCATTTACGACCTCGCCCTGCGCCGCGACCTGATCCGCATCGGCGGCGATATCGCCACCGCCGCCCAGGCCGGCGATCCCGAGCTCACCGGCCGCCAGCAGATCGAGGCGGCCGAGCAGCTCCTTTACACCCTGGCCGAGACCGGCGCGGTCTCCGGCGGGCTGGTGGACTTCGCCAGCGCCCTGGCCGGGGCGGTCGAGATGGCCGGCGACGCCTACAATCGCGACGGAGGCCTGTCTGGCCTATCGACCGGCCTTGCCGATCTGGATCAGAAACTGGGCGGGCTGCATGGATCGGACCTGATCGTCCTGGCCGCCCGCCCGTCCATGGGCAAGACCTCGCTGGCCACCAACATCGCCTTCAACGTGGCGCGCCATTACGCTTACGAGCCCCAGCCGGGAGGGGGCCGCAAGACCGTGGGCGGCGGGGTGGTGGCCTTCTTCTCACTGGAAATGTCGGCTGAGCAACTGGCCATGCGCCTGCTGGCCGAGGTCACCGAGGTGCCGTCCGACAAGATCCGCAAGGGCGAGATCACGGCGGCCGAATACGGCCGCATCCGCGACGCCTCCTTCGAGATCTCCGAGGCGCCGCTCTTCATCGACGCCACGGGCGGCATTTCCATCGCCAAGTTGGCGGCCCGGGCGCGGCGGCTGAAACGCACGATGGGCCTCGACCTCATCGTGGTTGACTATCTTCAGCTTGTCACCGCCGGCGACGGGCGGATCGACAACCGGGTCCAGGAGGTGACCCAGATCACCCAGGGTCTCAAGGCTCTGGCCAAGGAACTGAATGTGCCCATCCTCGCCGCCGCCCAGCTCTCGCGGCAGGTGGAAAACCGCGAGGACAAGAAGCCCCAGCTCGCCGACCTGCGCGAATCGGGCTCCATCGAACAGGACGCCGACGTGGTCATGTTCATCTATCGCGAAGCCTACTACCTGAGCCGCTCGCCGCCCAATGAGGGGACGGCCGAACACTTGGCGTGGCAAGAAAAACTCGACCCGATCCGCAACCTGGCCGAGATCATCATCGGCAAGCAGCGCCACGGTCCGATCGGGGTGGTGCGCCTACACTACAACGAAGATCTCACCAAATTCAGCAACCACGCCCGCGAGGGCCGGTTC
>JALYTR010000224.1 GCA_030854165.1 Pseudomonadota bacterium
ATCCCATTGATCGTCTCGAAACCCATAGCGACGCATCGGTCAGCTCCGAATCAGCTGACCGCCTATGAATCATGCGGAATCCCCTTTAGGAATCCACTAATTGAGGACACGCCCTAGTGAGGGGGATGGAGGAGGATCGCCTGGACAAAGGCGTAGCCGACGATCGGAACGGTCACGGCTACATAGACCCGCAAGGCGATCAGCAAGGCCGCGGCGCCGCGGCCCAGCCTGCGCCGCGGCAAGGGTCGCTCCACGACAGCGGTAAGCTGTTCGGGTTGGAGGGCGCTCAACAGTTCGTGGTCGTCGCCCATGCCCCGTCTCCTATCGGCCAAGCAGGTGTGGAAAGACCGTGATCACGCCGTAGAGCCCGCCCACGCCCGAGATCGTCGCGACGATGGCGCCGCCCGCCAGATTCGCCCGCCATGTATTGGCGAGATCGCCCATGATCTCGCGATCGTTGACCAGCAGCAGCAGCAAGAGCAGCGCCGGCGCCATCAGCAGCGTCGCGATCACATTCACGGTGAGCGTCATGGCCAGAAGAGGCGCTCCGGGAATGAGCACGACGCCTCCCGCCGCGACGGCGGAGCAGATCGCCACCCCGTAGAAGAGCCTTCCCTTGGAGAACCCGAGGTTGAGGCTGTGGCGCGCCGACAGAGTCTCCGCCAGCGCGTAGGACGAACTGGTCGAGATCGTCATGGTGGCCACGACGCCGGCCTCCACCATGCCCAGCGCGAAGAGCGTGGCGCCCGTGGAGCCCAAGAGCGGACGCAGCGCCGTCGCGAAGTCGGCGCCGCTCGCGAATCGCGAGACATCGACATGGGCGGCGAAGAGCGGCGCCGCGGCGACAAGGGTGGCGATGGCGGCGATGGCGGCGAGCGCCGCTCCAATCCCGGTATCCAGCCGACTTTGCGGCAAGTCCGCGCGCGTCAGCCCCTTGTCGACGACGGCGCTCTGCTGAAAGAAGATCATCCATGGCGTCACCGTGGCGCCGATATTCGCCAGTATCAGCGTCAGGAACGCCATGTTGAAGCCCCCCGGGAGCGGCCCCCAGGCGGCGAGCGCATGGGTGAGCGCCGCGCCGCTCGGGTGGGCGTAGAGGGCGGCGGGGATGAACAACAGGTTGAAGAAGGCCAGCCCCATCAGCAGGCGCTCCCACGTCGCGTAGCGCCGCAGGGCCAACGAAGCGACGACGAGCAGGACGCCGACGCCGACCGAGACTGGAGCCGGCAGACCAAAATAGAGTCCGCCAGCCTGGATGGCGATAAACTCGGTGACCAGGGCCAGCACATTGCCGAACACCAGATCCCCCATGGCGAAATAGCCCCAAAACCGCCCGAAACGCTGGAAGATCAGTTCGGCATGGCCCCGATGCGTCGCGACGCCCAGGCGGATGGTCATCTCCTGAACCGCGAAGGCCATGACGAAGGTGAGCAGGATGAAGGGAGCGAAAAAGCCGACTCCGTAGGTGGCTCCCGTCGTGGCGTAGGAAACCATGCTGGGGCCGTCGTTTTCAGCCAGCATGACCAGCAGGCCGGGACCGCAGAGCAGCCAGAGAAGCCGCCACATCCGGCCCGCCGTCCGAGCCCGAAGCACACCCAAGCGATCACGCGCCCGCAGGACGTCTTCCCGGGACAGCGATGCGATGGCGATCACCGGCGCCGCTCCCGCGGCGCCCAGGCTGGGCGCATCCGCGCTCATGCCGCTCCTCCGTGCGGCTGCGGCCGGTGCGCCGCGCGACTGCTGATCATGCTAGCCCCTTCCACCGT
Organism: Pseudomonadota bacterium; assembly: GCA_030854165.1. Lineage (GTDB taxonomy): Bacteria > Pseudomonadota > Alphaproteobacteria > Caulobacterales > Caulobacteraceae > Acaudatibacter. The sequence goes on from JALYTR010000224.1 coordinate 1,767, forward strand.
ACGTTTGCGCCAGAGCGATAATGTATAGCCGTGGCGATAGTTCCCCACCCTTGCCACGGCCGGACATTCGGCGCCAAGGTTGGCGGCAAGCCGAGAGCGTCGGGGACCGCCATGTCCGAGCCTGGTATCGCTGAACGTCGGGCCGCCGCCTTCCGCGCCGCCCGTCAGGCGCGCAGCACCGAAACGGCCGAGGACTATGTAGAGCTGGTCGCGGATCTGATCGCCGAACAGGGTGAGGCGAGGCTGACTGACCTAGCCGGCCACATGGGCGTCACCCAGGCCACCGCCGCCAAGGTGATCCAGCGTCTGAAGGGCCTGGGACTGGTGCGCAACGAGCCCTACCGATCGCTGTTCCTGACCAAGGCCGGTGAAGCGATCGCCGCCAAATCGCGCGCCCGGCATCAGGTCGTATTCGACTTCCTCCTGGCGATCGGGGTCAGTCGGGACACCGCCGAAATCGACGCCGAAGGCATCGAACACCACGTCAGCGACGAGACGCTGGAGCGGATGGCGCGGGCGAACAGGTGTTCCGTGATCGAACCGACGCCTTCAACGGATGGATGAAGGCGCGCCATTTTCTCCCCGGCGGCGCCTGGGACTAAGCCCCCTTCCCTAAGCATAGCCGGTACTTGCCCCAGAGGGGGAAGAGAGGGGCGGAGATGAACCGTTCGGATCAGAACCCTAGAAAAGCTCGCGTTCCCGCGGCGGCGAATCCTGGCGGTCGTCGAGGACGTCGCCCGAGGCTCCCAGGTTGTTCATCGTCTCGAGGACGCCGTCCCACCCCGCGACGCGCGTTCGCAGAACCACTCCGCCGAACGGCTGGAGCCGCGGGGAGCGGCCATCCAGGACATCGCGTTCCCCGAACCGGGCGGCGATTTCGGCGCCGGCCGGCGCTTCGTATGTCGCCGCGCGGCCGGCCAGTTCGAAGACGCAGAGGAGCGTCTGGTCGGCGGTCGAACGCGTAAAGGCCAGGACGCCGGGCGGGGCGGGAAGGACAGTGGCGTCGCCGAGGCGGAGGGCGGGATGGGCGCGGCGCAAGGCGATGAGCTGGCGGGTGAAATGGAGCATGGAGGCGGGATCGGCCTCCTGCACATCCACGGCCAGGGCGCGGTGGGCCGGGTCGATGGGGAGCCAGGTGTCGGCGCAGGTGGAGAAGCTGGCGCCCGGGCCGTCGGCCGTCCACGGCATGGGGGTGCGGGCGCCGTCCCGGCCGGCCCCGCCATCGAAGGCGGCGATGGCGAAGGGATCGCGCAGGCGATCGAAGGGGACCTGGGCCTGGGGAAGGCCAAGCTCGTCGCCCTGATAGAGGAAGATCGCGCCGCGCAGGCAGATCAGGGCCGCCAGGATGATCCTCGCCTGCGCCGGATCGCCTGAATGGGCCAGGCGGGTGGGAAAGCGCGGGACGTCGTGATTGCCCAGCGACCAGGACGGCCAGCCGTCGGCGGCGCCCCAGGACGTCAGCGCCTTGGCGAACAACTCGGGCGTCGCCGCGCTCGCTTGCAGGAGGTAGAAGCTATAGGCCGTATGCAGACGATCGGCGCCGGCGACATATTCCTTCTGCCTTGGCAGAGGCGGATCGTCCACCACTTCGCCCACGCTCATCGCGCCATATGAATCCAGCAGGCTCCGCAGACGGCCGAGGAAGGCGAGCGCCTCCGGCCGCGATCGGTCGTGGACATGGCGCTGGAACCGCGTCGGCAGGGCCGGCGGCGAGGCGTGCGGGGCGATGGGATTGTCGCGCAGGGTCTGGTCGTGAAAGATGAAGTTGATCACGTCGAGGCGGAAGCCATCCACCCCGCGCTCCAGCCAGAACCGGCCGGTCTCCAGGATGGCGTCCTGAACGGCGGGATTCCAGTAGTTGAGGTCCGGCTGCTCGATGAGGAAATTGTGCAGATAGTATTGCCGGCGCCGGGCGTTCCAGGTCCACGACGGGCCGCCGAACACGGCTTGCCAGTTGTTGGGCGGCGAGCCGTCCGCCTTGGCGTCGGCCCACACATACCAGTCGACCTTGGGACTATCGCGCGAGGCGGCGCTCTCGATGAACCACGGATGCTCGTTCGAGGTGTGCGACCACACCTGGTCGACGATCACCTTGAGGCCCAGTTGATGGGCGCGGGCGAGAACGGCGTCGAAGTCGGCCAGGGTTCCAAACAGCGGATCGACGCCGCGGTAGTCGCTGACGTCGTAGCCGAAGTCCTTCATCGGCGAGGTGAAGAAGGGCGAGAGCCAGATCCCATCGACGCCGAGCGAGGCCACATAGTCCAGCCTGCCGAGGATCCCTTTCAGATCGCCCACCCCGTCGCCGTCGCTGTCGGCGAAGCTGCGCGGATAGATCTGGTAGATCACCGCTCCGCGCCACCAGTCGGGGCAGCTAGACAGGGACGGCGATCGATTGCTCAACACATGCGGCCCCTCCGGGGAAATCCTTCGGTCCGTTGTCGCCACGCAAGAGGGTCTGGTCAAGCGGCGGCGCGGGCGGCATGGTCGGGGCGGCCGGAACGATCATGTTCAGCAAGAGGAACGATCGCGGGCAAGCTGAGGAAAGCAATTCCGCTTAAGGAGTCTCGCCATGATCCGCCACGCCGCCTTGACGCTCCTGCTGGCGGCCTGCGTTTGTTCGGGGGCCGAGGCCGCGCCGCCCGCCGCGCAGACCGAAGCGGACGCCTATACGCGCTATGAGCTTCTCGCGCCCGGGTCGGCCAGGTTTCGGATCCTCTACGAGATCACCGCGACGACCCCGGGCGCCCGGGTCTATGACAATCCGATCCGGCGCGGCTCCGTCGCCTCCGACGAACAGGTCACCGACCTGGCCACCGGACGGCCGCTGGCCCACCAGACGGTGTCGGCGGCGGCGGCGCGGGCCGATGGGGTGGAGGGGGACGCGGCCGACGCCTATCTGAGGGTGACCC
>JALYTR010000225.1 GCA_030854165.1 Pseudomonadota bacterium
CCCCCAATTCATCCCCCCGATCGGCGGGCGGCGCTGTCCGCCTGTCGCTGGCGAAGCCGATATCGCCGGAGGCGCCCTCGTAGTGGCCGCCCGATATCGCCGCTCCCTCCGCGTCGGCGAACCAGGCGCCGAACGATCTTCGCGTCAGACCGATCGTGATGGAAGCGTCGCCGCCGCCGGCCGCCGGATCGATTTGAAGGACCGGTGGCTGATGAAACCGCCAACCGCTATGCAGAACCTTGACCTCCACGACTTGCCCTCCGCGCACGATGGCGACCAGGTGGGCGTGCTCCGGCGCCATCGGCTCATAGGCGCCCGAACCGCCATCCAGATAGCAATCTCCCGCCTGGATGACGCGGGCGCTGATCGCTCGCCCCGCGGCGACCTCGACCGCGACAACGCCTTCGCCCCCGGCTCCGTCACGGCCGTCCGGCGCAACGTCGAGCAGAAACTCACCGGCGCCGTTGTTCAGATAGTCCTGGCCGGGGGCCAGCAGATCCGCCGCGGCGACCTTTCCGTCTTCGATCCGAACCCGCAGGACCAATCCCGACCCCGAGCCCGCCGCGAAGACGCTCCATTCTCCCTCGGCAAGTCCCGACCCGGCCGAGACGATCTCCGCCCGTTCCGCCAGCCGATAGCCGCGAACGATCATCGTGCAGTCGGTGAGCCGATGGGCGCCGCGCGAGAGCAGCAACGCTCCCGCCTCCGACGCATGGATTTCGGCGCCCTCCACGACGATCTGCCCTTGCGCATCGTCGGGATCGGATAGAATGCCAATGCGGCATCGGACGACGCGCGGCGAGAAAACCACGCGGCCGATTCTGCCGGTCGGCCTGACCCCTACCGTCGCGAACAGAATGGTCGGCGCTATCGTGCCGCTGGTAAGATTGTGAACGCGCAAGCCGCACGAGTTGGCGCCCGCGCCGCGCTGCTGATGTCGTATATCGGCCCTTTGCGTATACTCTATTGTGTTGGAACGATCGAAATCGACTTCGAAGTCGTCCCACTTCGAATTGTTCTGGAAATCGACGGCCATTCCTCCCGGCGCATGCTGGATGGCCCGGTTGTCGCGATAGACGACATCCCGCACGCCACCACCAGGGGCCTTCGGATTCCGCGACGGCCGCCCAAGCTTGATCTGCATGCAAAAAAATCCGCCGGGGCGTCGCTGAATGGCGGTATTGCGCTCGAACCTTATATCTCTCAGTCCACATACGACCGCATCGAAGCAACTGCCGGAATTGACGTCGTCCACCACATTGTCAGTGATCCTGACGCGCGAGGTGACCGGATCTTCAAAGCGCTCCGCCAATGGCGCGGTCAGCCTGATTCCGGCGGTGTGATAAATGCCGCCATGCACGCCTTTGATGTCCCATCCGCTGACGACCACGTCATCCGTCGGACCGATTTGAACGCCGACCCCGGCGGAGCCAAGATCTCGCGCATGGCCCTTCAAAATGCGGGCGCCCGCGCCCCCAAAGATTGTGATCACGCCGCAACCGTTCACCTGCCGGACATTGCTCACTCTGGGATTTCCGCACTCTCCCAGATAGATACTTGCGCCTGGGAAGGCGGCGCCCAGCATCATGGCGGGCGCCTTACCCTGGCGACGCTCCACATAGCCCGCCCCCGGGGAAACGATCGAGCCGCCGACGATCTTGCCCTCCGCGATCTGAAACCGCACCACGCCGATCGCCCGCGGCGCGATATTGCCGTTGTTTACGTCGAGAGCCGGAAAGTCGAAGTGGCCGTCCGGGTAGCCGCATGCGTCGCGATAGCCCGCCCCGCCGTCGATCACCACGACCGGGCCGGTCAAACTGGAATTGGCTACGTAGCAGTGGCAGTTCGCCCCCTTCCCCCCCGACACGTCCATCATCGGCGCGCCGACAATGTTCGGTCCTGAAATCGAGACGTCGCCCGCGCCGCGCACAGCGAGAATGGAGCCCCTGAAGGGGCCTAGGGACGGTCCCGCCCAAGAGACTTCGTGATGGGCGCCGAAGACCAGTTCGCAGGGCTGGGCTATCGCCCTCTTGCCGCCCAGAGACATGGCGAAGGCGAACTGGCGATCATCGAGATGGATGCGGCGATGCCCCGCGGCGATGGCCGAAAGCAGAATATCCGTCCAATCGCCGCCGACCGGATCGCTCGCATAGGCGGTGAGGTCGAGATACCCATCGTCTCTTGTCGCGACGCGCATCGCCCTGCCCCCTCATCGACCCAACCGTCGCCTTCTATAACGACCGAACCGAAAGCGCACGGACAGGACACACGATGGTTGGGTCGAACAGCAAGACCTGGCTGGGGAACTAGGACTCGAACCTAGAACGACGGTACCAAAAACCGCTGTGTTACCATTACACCATTCCCCAGTGGAGGGCCGGCCCAACCGGCCCTGCCGCGAGGGCGGTCAGATAGCGCAGGCGCCCCCCGCATGCAACGGCGCGCGCCCGCCGGGCGCCTTCGGCGCGCGCGATTCAGAACTGCGCGTGCAGCCTCGCGGCGAAGATCGAGACCGGGCCGCGGTCGCGGTTGTAGGCGGGGTTGACGACGAACTGGTAGTCGAGGGCCAGGTGCAGGAATTTCCCGAGCGCCGCGTCGTAGTAGGTCTCCAGGATTTGCTCGGCGCCCGGATGCGGCAGCTGGCCGTCGCCGATTAGAATGCCCAGGCCGCCGGCGGCGAAATACTGCTGGTGGATCCTGGAAATCCCATTGACCACGCCTGCCAGGGCGAGGGTGTCGCCGCCGCGACCCCAGCGTTTGCCGTTCAACGACAGCCCGCCCGAGATCGTCTTGTCGATATCGGAGAACTCATAGGGTTCGACATCGCCGCCGGCCAGGCCGCCGCGGGCGAACAGCCCCAACTCCGGCGTGACCTGCTGTTGCAGATCGAAGCTCAGCCCCCCCCGCCCGCGATATTGACGCACCAGCGCCACGTTCGGCGGCGCGCCGGTCGCCGCGCCCAGCGCGATGGCGTCGGCGAAGCTGGCCATGCGGCCGCGGGTGAGAAACCCGGTCAGCTTGAACGCGCCCGCTTGGCCAGCAAGCTGGTAGTCCTTCTCGATCTCACCCTCGAGCTGGAACTGGCCAAAGCCCGAGTCCAGCCGCGTACTGTTGGGGACGTCGGAGAGGTCGAACACGCCGGCGCGCAGCACCCAGCTTCCCTGATACCATTCGCTCGCCACGCCGACCGTATAGCCCCAGGCGTCGGCGGCGTAGTCGAACGTCCCGGCGTCGATCAGCGCCCAGTTGAGGAAATCGTGGCGGGGGTCGTGGGCGAACTTGTTGGTATCGAAAACGTCGGTGACGTTGAACTCGCCCACCGTCACGATCACCTTGTCGGCGGTCTGCGCGCCGGCCAGTTGATTGAGGTCCGCCTCCACCGAAGAGGCCTCGCCGCCGAGATCGATAGTCTGGCGCAGGAAGAGGCGCTGCAGGCGAAAATAGGGTTCGGACTTGCCGACCTTGTAGGCTTCGCCGCTGGGGAAGCCGGCCACGCCGGTGGTGTTGTGCAGGCCGAAGCCCTGGTCGATCTCCGGATTGATCCAGACCTCCGCCCCCCGCCACGGCCGCACCCCGGCGTAGAGGGTGACATCCACCGTCTCGCGCCCTTCGGCCTTGCCCGGCAGGCTGTTGGTCCCGGCGTACGGCGAGGCGAAGGCCAGATTGGCCTGGTCAATCACCGTAGCCTGGCCGTGAACGGCGAAATCTTGTGGCGCGTCGGTCGGCGGCGCGGCGTCGGCGGCCATGGCGGCGGGGGAGCCGAAGACAACGATGGCACCCAACATCGCGGCGCCGCCAGAACGCCGGGCGCGCGCCGACCGTTCGGGACAGAGTTTCATGGCCATCGATTCTCGACCCCTGGCGGTCTCTCGCAGCAGGGAAGGATGGCATACCTATTTGGCGTGAGACGGCAAGGCGTCCGGATCGGCCGGCGGATAGCCGAACCGCGCCGCCCACGGGTCGAGAAGCGGGAGGACCGGCGCCATCTCCTTGGCGAATCGCCGCCAGGCGCCAACCCCCTCGGCGTTGAGGCCGCGGGCGATCTGGGTCGCGCTGGGAGTCCTCGAGCCGATCGCGCGCCGAGTGAAGTCGCGCACGGATGGGTCCCACGGCAGGTCGAAAAAATCCAGAATCGTGGAAAGTTCGTGATCGAAATCGGCGACGAGATCCTCATGGCGGACCACATGGAGATCGACGGGGAGCAGCTTTTCGTAAAGGACCGCCAGCCGCATCACCTGATCGTAGTAGCGCGCCGCGCCGTCCAGGGTCAGGAATTGCGCCATGACCGTGTTGATTCCGAACAGACGCCGAAAGCAGCTCAGCACGACGTCGCGGGGATCGCGCCTCGCGAAAAGAATCTTCGCACCTGGAAACAGCTTCGTGATGAGCGGGAGCGCGACCGTCTGCACCGGCATCTTGTCGATGAAGACCTTCGCGCCGCCGGCGCGCGGCGCCAGTTCCCGCACCCGCGCCCAATAGATTTCGCGGGCCGCCTCGGCCTCGGCCCCCGTCAGCCGCGACAGCCGTTCGAGACGAGTGAAGTCTGCCAGAAGCTCGCCGCCGGCCCGCGCCAGGGCGTCGGCCTCCTCCAGAGCCACGATGTCCGGATGGCCGGCGAGGGCGTTCTCCAGCAGCGTCGTCCCCGATCTTGGAAACCCCACAAGGA
>JALYTR010000007.1 GCA_030854165.1 Pseudomonadota bacterium
TCGCTCCTTCGGCCCCGCCGCCCCTCCCGCTGTCGCTCCCGCCATCGCCAATCCGCCCAAGCCGCCGGCTTGAAACGGCGCGCCGCGCTCAATCGCCCCTTAGCGACAGCCAGCCCACGGCGTGAACGCGCCCCGCGCCCAGGACGGCGGCGAGAGGGCGGCGGGCCAGCAGGCCGGCGAAGGCCGGATCGCGGATGTTGAGGCCGCCGGCGAAGGCGCCAAAGGCGGGCAGGATCAACCGCTCGCCGTCGGTGACGAAGCAGCGACGGCGCACGCTGGCGCTCCTGGTCCGAACCTTTGCGCAAGGATGCAGGTGGCCGGCGATCTCGGCCGGCCTCGGGCCCCGCCCCGGTTCGTGAACCAGGGTGAAGGCGCCGAGAGTCAGACGGGTTGTGGTTTCGCCGGGGAGGCGGTGCGGGGCGGCGGAGTCGTGATTGCCCAGCACCCACACCAGGGTGCGCCCGACGCTCAGCACCCGCAGGCGCTCAAGATCGTCGGCGGCCAGGCGCGCCTCGGCGTCGCGGTCGTGGAAGGTGTCGCCGAGGAAGATCAGGACGCGCGGCGCGAGGGCGGCGACCTCGGCCTCCAACCGGGTCAGGGTGTCGCGGGTGTCGTAGGGCGGCAGAAGCTGGCCGCGCGCGGCGTAAGCCGACCCCTTTTCCAGGTGCAGGTCGGCGACGATGAGGGCCCTCCACGCCTCCAGCCATAGGGCGCCGGCGGGGCGGCACAGGGCCTCGACGCCGGCCAGGTCCAGCCGAAGGGCGCCGGTGGGGAGGGCGGCGACGGCATAGCGGTAGGCGATCGCGGCGGTGTTCATGCAACGGCCTCGGCGATCAGGTCCTCGGCCGCCTCGGCCAGAATCATCTCCCCCGCGCTGCCGGGCGAGCGCTGGCGGCCGATTTCCAGGATCACCGACACCGAGAATGGCGACAGGTGAGCCAGGTCAACATGGCGGATTCGTCCCTTGATACGAGCGAGCATGTCGGCCAGGCGCGCCACGTCGATCAGACCACTGGCGGCGTCATCGCGGGCGCAACGCAACAGCAGATGATCGCTCTGGTGGCGACGCAGGACATCGTAGATCAGATCGGTGGAAAAGGTCACCTGGCGACCAGACTTTCGCTCGCCGCGAAAACGCCGCTCGATCAGGCCGGCGATGAGGGCGCAACCCTTGAACGCCCCCTTCATCATCAAACTTTCCGCCAGCCACGCCTCCAGGTCGTCACCCAGCATATCCTGGGCGAAGAGGTCGGCGAAATCGAGGCCGGCCATGGGCTTCAAGGCCCACACCGCCAGGGCGTAGTCATTGCACACAAAGCCCAGCGGCCCGACCCCCAGCCGCTCCAGCCGTCTGGTCAGCAGCATGGCCAGGGTGGTGTGGGCTAGGCGGCCCTCGAAGGGATAGCAGACGAGAAACTGGCGGTGACCGCGGGGGAATGTCTCCAGCAGCATCTCGCCTTGGGCCGGAATGGCCGAACGGTCGCGCTGCAACTGAAGCCACTCGCGCACGTCAGGGGGCAGGACTTCCCAGTGATGGGCGTCGCTCATCATCGCCCGCACCTTGGCGGCCAGGAAGGTGGAGAGGGCGAACTTCGAACCGCCCCACGATGGCATCTTGGCGTCTTCGCCCGCCGCTGGCGCGACCAAAACGTCGAGGCCCGTCACCGCCATCAGCCGCCAGACACGGCCGGCGAACACGAAGGTGTCGCCAATCTCGAGGACTTCGAGATAGCCCTCCTCGACTTCGCCGATCTTGCGCCCCGGCGCGGCGCGGCGCCCCGAGGCGATACGCACCGTAAGCATGGCCGGCGAGACGATGGCGCCGACATTGAGCCGATGGCGAAGCGCCATCTGCGCGTTGCGCACCCGCCAGAGGCCATCGCGACCCTTCACGATCCGCGCGAAGCGGTCGTAGGCGCGCAGGGCGTAGCCGCCGGTGGCGACGAAATCCACCACCGTCTCGAAGTCTTCCCAGGTAAGATCGCGATAGGGTCCGGCGCCGCGAATCTCCTCGAAAAGAGCCAGCGGATCGAACGGCTCGCAGCAGGCGCAGCCCATGATGTGCTGGGCCAGGACATCCAGGGCGCCGACCCGCTCTGGCTCGGAATCCAGGGCCGATTCGGCGATCGCCTCGCGGGCGGCCTGGCATTCCAGCATTTCGAAGCGGTTGGCGGGAACGAAGAGGGCGCGGCTGGGCTCGTCCAGGCGATGGTTGGCGCGGCCGATCCGTTGGACCATGCGCGAAGCGCCCTTGGGCGAAGCGAGCTGGATGACCAGATCGACATCACCCCAGTCGACACCCAGATCCAGGGTCGATGTGCAGACCACCGCGCGCAGTTCGCCGCGCGCCATTGCCGCCTCCACCTTGCGCCGCTGCTCGGCGGCGAGCGAGCCGTGGTGGAGAGCGATGGGCAGGTCAAGCTCGTTGAGCCGCCACAACTCCTGAAAGGCGAACTCGGCCTGAAAGCGGGTGTTGACGAATACAAGGGCGGTGCGCGCGCCCGCGATAGCCTCGTAGACCTCCGGCATGGCGTGGCGGGCGGTGTGGCCGGCCCACGGCACCTCTCCACGCGACAGCAGGACATCGACAATGGGCCCCGCGCCAGGCGCGCCACGCACCAGATCGACGTCGCCCACGCCGCCCCCCTTCGCGCCTTTGGGGGCGAGCCAGCGGCGGATTATGTCTGGGTCGTCCACCGTCGCCGACAGGCCGACACGCCGACATGACGGGGCAAAGAAGTGCAGTCGCGCCAGATCCAACGCCAGCAGGTCGCCGCGCTTGGAGGGCCAGACGGCGTGGATTTCATCGACGATGACACACTCAAGGTCTTCAAAATAGCGCCGCGCGCCCTCCCAGGCGCAGAACAGGGCGAGCTGCTCGGGCGTGGTGAGAAGGATATCCGGCGGCTTGACCCTCTGGCGCTGGCGCCGCGCCACGCCGGTGTCGCCGGTGCGCGACTCGGCTTTCACCGGAAGTCCCATCTCGGCGATGGGGTTGAGCAGATTGCGCTCCACGTCAACCGCCAGGGCCTTGAGGGGCGAGATGTAGAGGGTGTGGACACCTCTAGGAGCACGCGCGGGGGTGTTTCGCGCTGCGCGCCTCGACAGGTCGATCAGGGTGGGGAGAAAGCCCGCCAGGGTCTTGCCGCCGCCGGTGGGGGCGATGAGAAGGGCGTGGCGACCCTCGCGCCCCTTCTCGACCATGGCCAGCTGATGGTCGCGGGGCGTCCAGCCGCGCGTCGCGAACCAGGCGGCGAACGGGGGGGGCAGCAGAGTGAGGGCGCCGGCGCCATCCATGCCCGGCGCTATAGCATGTTCGCGTTCCGTTTCATCCAGGCCGGGCCGGCCAAAAGGGCGTGGCCCGCACGGCGGTTGCCCACCCCCCGCGCCCCCGGCTACTTTGGCTCATGCCACCGCGATTCACCGCCTCTTGCGCCGCCGCCGGAACACCGGCGCGGGTCATGATGCTGCTGGGATCGTTGAGCGGTGGGGGGGCCGAGCGGGTCGCGGTCAATCTGATGAATCGATGCGATCCGCTGGCGGTCGATCTGAGGCTGGGTCTGCTTCGGCGCGTCGGCCCCTACCTGGGCGACGTGGATCCATGCCGCATCGTGGCGCCGAAGGTCGCGCGGACTGGTGCGTCCGGCGTGCTGTGCGCGCCAGCCGACATCGCGCGCATGGTTCGCGCCGTTCGCCCCCAGGTGCTGATGAGCTTTGGCATGGGGATCAACATGCTGACCTGGCTTGCCTTAGGCCGTCTTGGCCGCGACCGCCCGGCGTGGATCTGCCGCGAGGACAGCAACGCCGACGCCGAGATCGCCGAGCTGACCGCGAGCCGTTTCGGCCGCGGCCTGGTGGGCGCGGCCATGGGCCATGTCTATCGAGACGCCGACCGATTGCAGAGCGTGTCCCGCGATCAGGCCGCGAACCTCGAACGCCGGCTCGCGCTCCCGCCCGGCCGGGTGCGGGTGATCTACAACCCCGTCGACGTGGCCCAGATCGAGCGGTCGGCGGCCCAACTCCTGGCCGTAGCCCCCGAGCGCCCTTTCATCGTCACCGCCGGGCGGCTGACTTTCCAGAAGAACCACAACCTTCTTATCGAGGCTTTCGCCATGAGCGCGGCGGCGCGCGGCATGGATCTGGTCATTCTGGGCGAAGGTCCGCTGGAAGGTGACCTGCGCGCGCGCGCTGCGGCCCTGGGCGTCTCCGACCGGGTCCGGTTCGCGGGCTTTCAGGCCAATCCCTGGGCCTGGTTCTCGCGCGCCCGTCTGTTTGTCCATTCATCGCGCTGGGAGGGGCTTCCCAATGTCATCGCTGAGGCCCTGGCCTGCGGTGTGCCGACCCTGCTCCCGGACTGCGATTTCGGCCCACGCGAGCAGATCGTCCATGGCCAAAGCGGCTGGCTGGTTCCTCCCCATGACGCCGGCGCCCTGGCCGGCGGCCTGGACACCCTGCTCGGCGATCCCGATCTGGCGGCAAGGCTGGCCGCCGGCGGCAAGGCGCGGGCCAGCGATTTCGACGCCGACGTCATAGCCGGGGCCTACACGGAGTTCTTCCTGGAGATGACCGGCGCTTCCGCTGGTCGGGCGGCCCCTGGGCGGCGCGCGAGGCCCGAGCGGTGGCGCTCGAACGTGGAGGCCGTGCCGGTGCCCCCCGCCGCCTGAGTCGTGGACGGCCTTCGCCGGGGGCGGACGAACGAACGAAAAAAGCCTCCGCGGTCTCCCGCGGAGGCTCCTTCCTCGATGTGATCGACCTCGTGAGCCGGTCGTTGGCTCACGATGGTCGGTTATCGTCAGGCGCCGTTCTGGCAGACCGACAGCACCGTTCCTTGGAAGCTCGCACGGCCGTCCAGCGTCGTCGAGGCTGGCGCGCCGAAATAGGGCGGCTGGGCGAGGTCCTGCAGATTGTAGGTCATCGTGCCGACTACGTAAGGATAGCCGCCGTAGTTCGCCTCCCTTTCCAGCGGATCGCCGTTCTCGTAGATGCCGCAAGGCGAGTTGTTGTTGGTGAACGGATCGTCCAGCCATTCGCCCATTTCGTGGGACAGGGCCGAAACATCCTGGGAAAATGCGCCCGGTGTCACCTTAGTGACATAGTCGAACAGCATGTAAGGCACGGTGCCATTGTACGAATGGTAGCCGCCGATGCAACAGCCGCCCGAAGTTTCGTAGGTATCATAGGCTTCGAAGACCGGGACCGAATCGGCCGTGATTTGCGAGTTTTTGGCCAGAATGCTCCGAAGTTGGCCGTCCATATAGTTGATGTCCACCAGGGCCACCTTGACCCCGAATTCCGTCCCAACACTGCCGCTCCCGCTCGGCACGTTGAGTGTCACTTCCGGCAGCACCTTGGGTTTGCCGAGCAGAACATGATAGCCCGGGTTGCCCAGCACCGTCGGCCAGAAGCTTTCGCGCTGGTAGGCGTCCTCATATTGAGTCTTGCCCAGATCGACCCCAGCTTCCTTGAAGTCGACATTGCTCTTGAAGATCGGCGACGCGGTAGTGTCTTTCAGGGCCGTCTTGCCGTTCGGCTGGACGGTGGAGGTAGTGAAAGTCTGGCCGGCGACCACGATCTTGAGCGGGATGATGAAGGCGGGAACCGTCACGGCGGCGCCGGTGGGCGCGTTGCCGACGAATTTGTCGCTGTAATGTTGGCCGTTGTAGGTATAGGTGAAGCTCCAGGTGGGCAGTGCGCCGGACTGGGCCGCCAGTTCCTGGGGGGTCGCCCGAATCACGGCGAACCGCGGCGTGGCGTGCATGGTGTCGGGCGTATGCGCCGCCGGCTGGGCGAGCGCGGTTCCACCCACGCAGAACAGGGAGAGTCCGGCCGTCAGCGCGGCAGCCGACGACGTTACACGAAATGGTGACATTTTTAGGCGTTCCCTTGAATGGGGAATAAGGCGCAACGCCACCGAAACACCCAGCGACCGCCCCCTTTTTATTTGGGCGCGACCACGATCACGGCGTGGTTTGAGCCTGATTTCCCCCGAAATGAGCCGGACCCAATGTCCGCGCCCGCAGCGACTTGGCACGGATGGCCGCGTTCGGCAAGCCGTGGGGGCCAGATTTCATTCCTCGAAATCCTGTCATCCCTCTCGCGGGATTTCCAGGTTGCCGTGGCGATCAGCCGGCGGCGGCCAGGCGGGCCCTGAATTCGTTCGGGTTTAGGGAAGCGGGCGGGGCGCCCTGGTCGGCCATGACCGCGACGAGCGTCCGCAGCGCTGAATTGACCGGCGTTTGAACCCCATGCAGCCGACCCAGCATGACGATTTCTCCATTGAGATAGTTGACCTCCGTGTGACCGGCGCCGCGGGCGAGGCTTTGCCAGGTCGAGCCTCCGGGAAAAGGCTCTCCGTTCACCCTCTTCAGGGGAAGAAGCATTCGGTAGCGTTCCGCCGATTCCTCGGCCCCGACCCAGTCGATGCCGGCAGCCCGGTAACAGGCGCGACCCTCCGCCTGGGCCGACTCATAGAGATCGGCGACGCCGCCAAGATCGCCGTAGGCCGCCTCCAAGGCGTTGCCGAGATTGGCGATCAGCTTGGCGTATTTCCAAGGCATGATGTCGGAACGGGCGATCGAATCGAAACCGGCCTGGACCAGCGCCTCCGCGACGCGCCGCGCGGTGTCATCGACGCCGCGGGGATAGCGGCCAATATCGAGTACGCCGAAAGACGGCGCGGTGAAGCTTTGAACGACGCCGGGCGCGAGGTGACTCCCAAAGACGAGTACGTAGACGCCATAGACATTCTGGAACCAGCGCAGCGCGATTCGCTCGTTCTCGACCCCGTTCTGCGCGCAGACGATGGGCGTGTCGGCGGGCGCGACCGCCGCCAGATCTTCGATGGCCGCGAGCGTGTCCTGAGATTTCATGGCCAGAATCACGACGTCGGTCGGCTCGATGCTGATGTCCCGCGGGTGGCCGACCACCCGTATGGCCCCGCGCCAATCCTGCGTCTCCGATTGGAGCCTCAAGCCGTTTCTGGCCAAGGCGTCCCGGTTCGCGCCCCGGGCGATGATGACGACCTCCTGGCCGGCCTGATGCAACCGCGCCGCGACAATCCCGCCGATCGCGCCGGCGCCATGAACAACGAAAGCCACCGGCTATCCAATCCGACTTTTTTTGAGGAATGCCTTCATCAGTACTGAAATCGGAGGGTTGGCGATGGTGTCAGACTAACGGCGACTCGTCGCCTTGACACGCGGGAAGCCCCAACCCGATGGCGGCTTGGTGGGGGCGCCGGGGCGCCAAAGAGGGAGCATTTCCCAGATCCGCGCGCGGCCTGGCGACGGTGATCATGTTGCCGAGCCTCAGGCCGATCGCCAGCCCTCCGAACGCGGGCGTTCGATCTACCTTTAGGCCCACCGCCCACAAGAGGTGCTTGAGCAGGAATTGCACGGGAAAATGATTCACGGTCCTCCTGATCTGAATCACTTCGTATCCGACCGAATCGAGGAGAGCGCGCATCGATCGGGGGTTGTAGAGTTCCGGATGCTGCAGGCAGAAAGCCGGCCAACGGCGCCCGAACGCCCGCCGCAAAAGCGACGACTCGTTATGGGTGACGATAAGGATCGTGGCCGCCGGCAACAGCTTCGCCCGCAGCTCGCGCAGAACGCCGGCTGGATCGAGCAGGTGGTCGAGCACATGGATCAGGATGGCCGCGCCGACCGACCTGTCCGGCGCCTGGGAGAAGCCCAGCATGTCATGAACGATGCGGTGATCGCGGCCCGCCACGACCTCGCTAAGGGCCGCCGCCACGTCCCGGTTCGGCTCGAACAGCCAATAGGAATCGAACCGGCCTTCCCGTACGCAACTTTCGGTGAACAGCCCGATGTCCGGGCCGACTTCAATGTAGCCGCCCTCCAGGCTGGAGTGCGCCTTGAGCACTTCGAAATAACCCCGCTGTGTGCGACGCAGGGCGTCCAGGGGGACCGTCCCCATGTTCGGCGCCATCTGCGCATAGAGATCACCCAATTGACCCTCGTCGAAGAACCTCGGCGCGAAGAGGAGCCCGCATGAGGCGCAGCGGCCATAGGAAAAGAACACCCTTTCTTTGAAGAAGCCGTTCCAATGTGGGACGAGGGCCTCATAGGGCATCGACTCCGCCGCCGGCTCGGTTCTGACATCGGCCACGGCGGGCGCGGCCGTTCCGCAGAGCGGACAGTCACGGTGCAAAAAGCCGTCGCCGGGGTTCAACGGCCCGATCCCCGAGGTCTAAAGGTGACACGACTGTGCCAGAAATAGCTTGTCACGATGACGGCCAACGAGAAGCAGAACTGTGCGACAATCGGATGGATGTGAATGATTTCCACAAGGAATGGCAACGCGGCGAGATTCACTGCAAAATAGGACGAATAAAACAGCATGAATTTCCAGAACTCAGAAATATGATTTCCCTTCGTGCGAAACACAAATATCTTTTGCGTGGTATAGGCCAGCAACACGCTCGTTATTTGGGAAATCACCAGGGCGCCCATATAGTGCAGGCCGCGCGGTCCCAGCGTCCACACCAGCACCGGAAAAATCGCCAATCCAAAAGCGGTGTTGACAGCGCCGGCGGCGAGAAACCGCGCCTTGGTTTCGTGTGGGCGAATCCACCTCTCGGCGGCGCGACTGGCCAGCGTCCAACGTGGCATAAGGCTCCTTGAGGTCAGGTCGCTCAGCCTGTCCGTCATGAGCCATCCACATCGCTTCGCGGTTCGGCTCGCGCGGTCGCTTATGCGGGGAGGGCCGGTGTGTCAACCAAGGGCGCCGGCCTTGGGCCCACAACGTCCCGCAGGTTCAGGGCGATCAGGCCGAACTGGATGATGAGAAGCACCGCCGGTCGCAGCAATTGCCCTACCGACACACCGAAATCGGCCACCACCGGCCGGCCGCCGAGATAGCTCCAGGCGCCGCCATGGACGACCGGCGCCACGACGAAATCGGCCGGGACGGACAGCAGATAGGTGCAGACGAGAATGAGAATGCGAACCGGGCCCCGCCATGGTTCGAAAAATATCAGGAAGAACAAGAATATCTGCACATAGCCGCTCTGCCCGGTGGTGATGGTGGTGAGGATCAGCGCCAGGATCATGGCGGCGAAGCGATGGGCGTTCACCGCTTGTGGCCGGAACCAGGCGGCGACCACGCAGACCGCCCCGCCTAGCTGTGCGCCGCGGATCAGGACGATGAACACGAGCCGCCAGACATCTCCACTGTGCGGGGAAGCGAGGCCAAGAAGCTGGAACTGCGACGACATGAAGCGAATGAGCGGCCAATAGGATGTGCCGTAATACACGTCGCTCCAATATTCGTGAGTTATATCAGCCGCGTACAATCTAAGATTTGAAATCAACTGAAGAGGCGAACCGGCCCCCTCCACGCCATAGGTCGATACATAGATCAGCCCAGCGACCGTGGCGCAGCCGACCAGCCAGCGCCATTGCCGGCGAATGAGGGGGGGGAAGAGCAGAACCAGCAGATAGGGCTTGAAGTTGATCGACAGGCCAAGCGCCAGCCAGCGAAGCGGCGCCGAACGGATGAGGCCGCTATAGCCGAGCACGAAGAAGGTAAAGGCGACGATGATGAGGTTGGCGCATTCGAGCCCGTAGAGCATGGGCAGGCCGAGTGACACGGCGAGCGCGCGCGGCAGAGCGCTGGGGGCGTCCAACTTGCGGAAACATCGCCAGACCAGGACGGCGTTCAGCAGGTAAAACCCGACGATCACCCAACGGGCGAACCCATCGCAGTCGCGGCCGGCGAATGCGCTTATCGCGTAACAACCATGGGCTGTAAACAGCCGCAGGAACACGAACGACAGAGGCGGATAGATCGCCTTCCCCAAATCGTAGGCGCCCGAATGGTTGGCCCAATAGGCGGTGTCGTAAAGGCCCATGAGCGGATAGTTGAGGTCGTAGAGGAAGGGCTGGGGCGCATAGCCGATCTCGCGAAATCGCCAGACGACGAAGCCCAGGGCGACGACGACCGTCAAGGCGAGCAGAGCTTCGACCAGGACGGCGCTCCGCGATCGC
Source organism: Pseudomonadota bacterium (assembly GCA_030854165.1). Lineage (GTDB taxonomy): Bacteria > Pseudomonadota > Alphaproteobacteria > Caulobacterales > Caulobacteraceae > Acaudatibacter. The sequence continues at coordinate 10,011 of JALYTR010000007.1, forward strand.
GGCGCCGACGCGATCGTCAGCATCGCGAGCCGGCGCGCGGCGGTTGGAGACGGCGCCGATCCTTGAAGATCGATTGCAAGAAGATGTTCCGTACCGGGCTCAAGCCGCGAGAAAGCGCGACCCTATCTATCGGCGGGCGGCCGCGCAATCGGCCAGCGCACATCGGCCGCCGCCCCAAAAAAGGCTCAAATCCGGCCGAAAACGGTGACTGCCAAGGTTGTTGGCGACAATCAGAACGGCGAGACAGCGCCAGGGCCAGGGGCGAGCCCGACCGCCATCCACGCCGCGTCGGGGAACGCTTCGAAAGTCCGCGGATTATCACCGCTATCTATGAGTCTGGGCCAGCTTGGGGGGCGCGCCGGGGAACCACCGTCACCGTTCGAACGCGAGCATGGAGAGAAATCAGATGAGAGAATCGCTTTTCGAGGATCTCTTCGTTCTCGAGTTGGCCAATAACCATTGGGGCAAACTCGATCGCGGCTTGAAGATCATCCGCGACTTCGGGGAGGTTGTGCGGGCCAACCACGTGCGCGCCGCGATCAAGCTGCAATTCCGCGATATCGGATCGTTCATTCACAAACATCACCGCGAGCGCGAAGACGTCCGCTACATCAAAAAGGTCATCGCCACCGAAATGGCCTGGGAGAGCCACCAGGCGATGGTGGAAGCGATCCGCGCCGCCGGCATGGTGACGATGGTCACCGCGTTCGACGAGGTCTCGGTCGATAAATGCGTCGAATTCGACGTCGAGTTCCTGAAAATCGCCAGTTCCGACATCCGTGATCGTATATTGCTCGACAAGATCGCCGGAGCGGGCAAGCCGGTCATCGCCTCCACCGGGGGCTCGGCGCTGGGCGACATCGACGAGCTGGTCGCCCTCTTCGCCGAACGGAATATCCCCTTCGCGATCAATCATTGCGTGTCCATCTATCCGTCGCGGGATCGTGAACTCGAACTCAACCAGATCGATTTCCTGCGCACCCGCTACCCGGACATCGTGGTCGGGTTTTCGTCGCATGAGATGACCGACTGGATATCCTCGGTGATGATCGCCTACGCCAAGGGCGCGCGCACCTTCGAGCGGCATATCGACATTGATTACGAGGACGTCCCGGTCGCCCCCTACTGCACCCTGCCCGAGCAGGCCGACCAGTGGTTCAAGGCGTTTCACAAGGCTCAAGAGATGAGCGGATCGCCGGGCGTGGCCAAACGCGCTCCTCCGGACAAGGAAGTGCGCTATCTCGACGAGCTGGTGAGAGGCGTCTATGTTAGGCGCGATCTGCCCGTCGGCCACGAGCTGACCCGGGACGATGTCTATTTCGCCGTCCCCCTTCTGCACGGTCAGATTTCGGTGCGCGAATTCACCGGCGGCGAGGCGCTTCGACATCCCGTCTTCAAGGACAGGCCGGTTCGGCTTCGCGATCTCGAAAGCGCCTATTCCAACAATCTGGTTCTGCAGCGGATGATCGACGATCGCGGGGTGGCCGCGATTCCCGGCCTAGTCGAATCTCCCGCCAAGCGCATCGCGGCGCAGTAGATTGCGATCAGGGCGCGAGTCGCCACAAACGGCCCAGTCGGCGGGCGCCAGGAGCATTGGCGCCATAGGACGCTTCGGCCTTGACAAGCGCCTCTCCATCCTCCTCCCGGTCAGCCGTGATCGCGCTTCCCGTTGGTGAAAAGCAGATCGCCGATGCGGACGATCCGATGACCGACTCCAGGATAAAGGCGTTCGATGTCAGCGGCGATTGAGTCTACAAAGTCGATGCTGTTGATCAGTACGGTTCGAGGCTTGCGCCCTAGGGCTTCAGGCGGGCGCACGGGCCTGCCCAAGCACGGCGAGGCCTGTTTAAGCGTATCGTTATCGATGAAGAAGGCGATCCGGGAGACGTCGAAAAAGTTCGCCAAGAGCGCCTTCGCCGTTCCGCCGGCCGCCCAGACAACGATCTCGTTTTCGCCAGCGAACATTGGGTGATCCGAAAGTAGCGTCTTTGACCAGCTTGGCGGCGCGAATGGGCGCGCGATGACCTGAAAGGCGTCGGTACAGCGCGCATCGACACGGACGCCAGTCGCTTCGGCTACTGTGTCCAGCCCTTCCTTAGCCAGCATTCTAGAAAGCGACGATGTGCAAAAAAAATGAAGATGGAAAATATTATCGTCAATCGGCAGATGCGGATGCCCGCTTCGATTGGGAACTTCGAGAAAAATAGCGCCGCCCGGCGCCAAAACCCTTTTCATGGCGCGCAATTCCGCAGCCGGGTCTTTGAGATGTTCCAACACATGGGACATCAAGATCAGGTCGTAACAAGCCGACACCTCACCATTTTTCAATAACTGGGGTAAAGCTTCCGTGTACAAATTGTCCAAGTGCTGCCGTGCTTTTTCACCCGAAGGTGACATCTCTATCCCGTCATATCGCTTCAGCGGCATAAGCTCGCGCACCATCGCGGCTAGCGTGCCGGTTGCGCAACCAAGCTCAAGAATGGTGGCGTCCCTTGGCGCGAAGGGCCTGAAAAAGCGGATTTGGGCCTCATATCGTGCGCGGCCCATGTCGTGCGAACACATGGTCGTATCCGAATAGCCAAAAATTGGAAAATCCGGACGCCAACCGTGGAAACAGGTCGCGCAATAGGCCTGATCGCCTTCCGCCGCTGAGATCATTGAAATCCGCGCGCCATCGCAAATGACGCACCTGAGAGGGGTGGCAGCGTGAACTCGTTTCGGCGCCTTCGGATCGGGCATGCTTTCGACTAATCTCCACAGCGATGAAGTCAGAATTTATGAATTATATCAATCACGATCGATGCAGGTGGGCGGTTCCTAAGCTAAAGCTTCACCTAATTAATATCTAGAGTTTTGTTACAATAGCCTGCCCAGTCTGGAGGATCAGTGGCACTTCGGGCTTGTCGCGAAAGAAGGTGTCAATGGCGCGCCGCGCGCCTGCGGTCGAAGGGCCGCCATAGTCGTCGAAGATCATGGCGCCGCCACTGGCAAGGCGCGGATAGATGAACCCGCACGAGGCCAGGATTGGGTCATGGAGATCGAGGTCGATATGGGCGAAGGCAATCTTGTCTCCCTCGATCCCCTTGAACGTGTCCGGAACCCACCCGGGGCGATAATCTATCCATGGGTCATTTCCGACATAAGCCCGGACGTCTTCGAGGGAGGTGTCGGCAAAATCACCAACGCGGCACCGGTCGCCCTGGGTCGCATCGACCTCCCGCATGCCCTGAAATGTATCAAACAAACGCAGGGTGCGCCCGGCCCCTTCAAGGCCCTCCCGCAGCAAGCGGGCCGTCCCGCCTTTGTAGACCCCGAGCTCGTAAATCTGACCCTCGCACGCCAGCGACTGCCGAAGACGCGACTCCAGTTGCCAGCAACCCTCCGGCGAAACGAGCGTCCTGGCGTCGATGCGAAGGTGAAGCGCCTTGAAGTGCGGCTCGAGCCACGGCTGATACACCGTCCCGTAACGATCGCCGTCCGCTATATCGCGGATCACGAAAGCTCGGTACAGCATTTGCCAAAGGATCGGCGGCGTCACGGATTTGGCGACCTGAACGAGAGGAAGGTGCTTGGTGTGGACGAGGGCCAGCGGCTTCATGGCGGATCGCCTAGCACGCGTTCAGGCGCCGGGGCCAGCATCGAAAGTCGCCAAAGCAAATCCCTTCGCCCGATCAAACGGGCTCGCCCGCGGCGATCGCATCGCCGCCCGGACAACCGATTGCGGGCTTACCGACCCTCATCACATCCCTCAATGTGGCGAAGCTTAGTGCATATTGAATGACCAGGATCAGTCCGGGCCGAATGAACATCCCTACCGAAACGCCAAAGTTGTATCCGATCGTTCGCCCTGAAAGGTAGTCGGGCTTGATCTGACGATACAAATTTATAGCCAGGTGGTCCATGGGTACACACAATAGATAGGCCGAAACCAGCGCCACGATGCGGGCGGGACCCTTCCACGGCTCGAGGAACACGAGAAAGAGCAGGAAACTCTCCGCATAGCCGCCGACTTCCACCGTGGTCATTGCCAGCGCAACCGCCAGCGCGGTCAGCCGGTAGGTCGGCACTGCGTTGGGGCGCAGGGCGGCGCCCAGGAAGCTGGCCAATACGCCCAGTTGGCCCACCCGGATCAGGATCGCGGGCACGGGGTCCAACAGCTCGACAATGTGAGAGCCGACGAAACTCGTGAGCGGAACACTGCGCGCCAAGGCAAGAATGGAGGTGTAGGACGACCCGTAGAACATGGCGGCGAAGGGCACGTTGCCCCCCTCGCCCTGATAGGCAAAGATATTGCCGAACACTTCAGCGGGACTTCCGGCGCCGAACGCCGCCCAGCTAGCCAGGTAGACCAAAACAACGGCGACCACTGCGCCCTCGAACCACCTCCAGCGCCTGCGTATGATCAAGGGCGCGAGGGCGCTAATAAGATAGGGCTTGAAATTGATCGACATCGCAATGGCCAGCCACCGGAGCTTCGCCGAGCGCAGGAGGCGCCCATGCCCGAGCGCGAAACACGTGAAACACGGCACGATCAAATTGCCCCGATCCACCGAGAACACCAATACCAGGCCGCAACAAAGCGCCGCGGCGCGCACCAGCGCGGTCGATTTGTCTTTCAGTCGGTAGCACTTGTATACAATCACGGCGTTTATCACGAAGAAGGAAAGGAGCGTCGTGACGCCTAACCAATCGCAGGCCCTACCCGCAAAGGGACCGTCGAAATAGCATGCCTTTAAGCTAAAAAGGCGCAAGAAAACAAAGGCGAATGGGGGATAAACAGTCCCCCAAACGTCATATGCACCTGGATTATTCGCCCAGTATGCCGTATTATACCAGTCCATGAAATTATCAATCGTGTCATAACTAAATGGTGGTTGTAGAAAGCCATCTCTAAAAAACATAAATAGCGTGTAGATCCAGCCAATTGCAATAACTGCTAAAAAACCACGCTCAATTGCAATGGTTAAATTTCTATTGCGACGGAATTCTGCCATTGTTAGATTCCGTTGCATTTAACCCAATACACTTAAAAATTGACTCGCTCCTTTTCTATGACGAGTGGAACGTTGCGCGTCCTCTCGGAGATCAGCCTCACCTGCTCGCCTAGAGAGCCAGTAAAGAGAAAAAGCCATGTGAAATTGAACTCGATCAAGGTGAACCAAAGCCATGGCCAGGGCGCGCGCCCGAATATCACGGCAAGGAGCGCGCCGAGGACGCCAAGAGCGGCGAGGAAAGCGGTAACGGCGGCAAGATAGAATGGCGCTCTCAACAGATTCTTGGATGAGGCCGCCAGCCCTGAAAGCGCCACGTCGAGCAAGGTCGCGAAGTTGTTCTTCGTTGTCCCGGCGGCGCGGGCGGCACGAACAAATGGGACCGTCTCCAAGCGGAATCCACTTTCCACGAGCATGCCGCGGAAAAACGGCTCGGGCTCTCGCCAGCGCGAAAGGCAATCCACGACTTCCCGGTCGTAGAGGCCAAATCCGGTCGCGCCGGGAATTACCGGGTAGTCGCCGAACCTTCGGAAGAAGCCATAACCAAGGGCACGTATAGATCGCAGAAGAAACGATGATTCACCAGATTGGTACACGCCAAGCACGATCTTGGCGCCGGCGCGCCAGCGCGCAATGAACTGGCCGATCAGGGCCGGCGGATCCTGGAAGTCGGCGCTCAGGCTGATAACCGCTCTGCCCCTTGACTGATATACCGCATAGGCTGGCGACCTCATTTGCCCATAGTTGCGATTATTGACGATCAGACGGATTCTGTTGTCCCTCTCACACAGCCCCTTGGCGACAGAGACCGTGCCGTCCGTGGAGGCGTTGTCTATCAGGATGATTTCGTAAGAGACCGATTCCTTCGCGAGTTCGGTCGCGACCGCTTCGGCAATCGCCAGCACATTTTCTTCCTCGTTGAAACAAGGGATTACGACCGAGACATCGACCGGCGTGGTCATGAGGATGCTCGTTCCATGGCGGAACGGCGCGCCGAGAGCGCACCGCAATCGGCCCAAGTTTCTGGCGCCTCGCCCATATTATCCACCGTGGGACAATCGGCCGACCGGCGGTCTCAAGATGTAAAATTCGGAAGTCAGCGCGAGGAGCACCACGAGCCAGAAGAGCGCGACCGCCCAAATGTTGAACTGGCGGGCCGGATCAACATAGGCCGGTTCAAGCATGGAAATATTGTTGTTCGCTGACAATTCATCGATCGTGGTCGCTTCAAGATAGCGCGTGTATATCTCATACAAAACTTGGGAATACCTCTCATCTCTATATAAATTAAAATACTCGGAATTCTTCGCGGCCATCCCGGCGAGGGTGGCAGCGCCGGCGCTCCCCGAGGGGCTTTGCGCGCGGGCGATCTCCGCCTGAAGGCTAACGATTTCACCCTGCACCGCCTTGACCTGGACATTGTCGGTGGTGGCGAAGCCCAGCAATGTATTCAGTTGCACCCGCTTGGCTTGCAACCGGCCTTGCAGAGAGGCCAATTGCGTAACGGCGGCGCCCAGTTGCGCTTCGGGAGCCGCCAGCTTGTTCGATGCGCGAAATCTCGCGATGGCGGCCTGTGCCTTAGCCAGGCGGATGGTTGCGTCGCTCATCCGGTTCTCCGCCACGGCCCGTTTTTCGCCGGTTTGCTCCAAATTGAGGCTCGCCAGGCGGTCGTGGATCTCGTCGGCAAACCCCGCCGCGAGTTCGCGAGCGAATGCCGGATCGGTATCCCAAACCTTGACTTGGAGAATGCTTCCGCGAACGGCCTCTATATTGACCTTCTTTCTCAGTTTGACGTCGGCCTGACTGGCGTCACGCAAGCCTCGACGCCCTATCAGGTGCAACCGCGCGATCACGTCGCGAACAACGGCGTGGCTTCGGCCCACGGCGAGTTCGGTTTCGATGGACTGAGGCCTCCCGAGC
>JALYTR010000226.1 GCA_030854165.1 Pseudomonadota bacterium
GCGTAGAGGAATACGCTGACCGCGATCAGCCAGAGGCGGATCGGCCAGCGGCGCAGGTACTCCAGCGGCCCCGGCGGCGAGCGGGACGGCGCGGCGCGGGCCCCAGCGCTCATGGTGGCGTTCATGACCGCCCCCGGCTCTTGCGCCCCCGCGCCACGATGGCCTGCACGGCGATGGCGAGGAAGGTCATGTACATCAGAAGGAACGACAGGGCGGCGCCGAAGGGCCAGTCGTCGGCGCTGTGAAACTGCCGCTCGATGACGTTGGCGATCATCTGGCTGTCCGGCCCGCCCAGCAGGTCGGGGGTTAGATAGGCGCCGACCGAGGGAATGAAGGTGATGAGGATCCCCGAGACGATCCCCGGCATGGCCAGGGGCGCGATTATCCGGGCGAAGGTGGTCAGATGGCCGGCCCCCAGGTCGAGGCTGGCCTCGAGCAGGGAGCGGTCGAGCCGGTCCAGGGCGGCGTAGAGGGGCAGGACCATGAACGGAAGCTGGACATAGACCAGGCCAAAGACGACGGCGAAGTTGTTGTGCAGCAGCTCCAGCGGTTGGAAGGGCGCGAGCGGGTGGCCGAACAGGGCGCCGACATGGCTCGCCCCGTTCCACAAAAAACCGAGCCCGAAATTGATGTAGCCCTCGTCGCGCAGCACCGCCATCAGGGCGTAGGTGCGGATCAAGAGGTTGGTCCAGAACGGCAGCATGATCAGGAGCAGCAGCCAGACCTTGGTCTTCTCCGAAGCGAAGGTGATGGCGATGGCGACCGGAAAGCCGACGATGAGGCAAAGGAGCGTGGTCGCGGCGGCGAACCACAGGGATTTGCCGATGATGCCCAGATAGAGCGGCCGGATGGCGTGGGCGTAGTTGGCCAGGTTGCCGTCCACGGCGATGGCGGTCAGGCTCTGGTTGTAGCCGAAGCTGTAGGCCCAGATGATCCCCAGCGGGACCAGGAAGAAGGCGACCAGCCAGAAGACCGGGGGAACGCCGAGGGCGGCGAAGACGGCTTTGGCGCGTTTCCAGGATTCATCCATGAGAAGATTTCCAATCCCCCTCCGCCGCTTCGCGGAGGAGGAACTCGCGCGCCTGTCCCATCATCTCCCTCACGCCGCGAAGATCCGGGTCAAGGTTTCGTCGAAGAGGTGGGCGCGGGCCATGCCCTCGAAGTCGGCGTATTCGCACTTTGCCATGATATCGGCCGGCAGGAAGATCACGCGGTTGTCGCGATAGCTGGCCGGCATCAGGGCCAGGGCGGCGGCGTTGGGGGTGGGATATTTGATGGTGTTGGAAATCTCCGCGCCAACCTTGCCGTTCAGGATGAAGTTGATGAACTGGTGGGCGTTGTCGGGCCGCGGCGCCCCCTTGGGGATGCACAGGCAGTCGGAGTTGAGCAGGGAGCCTTCGCGCGGCACGACGAAATCGAGATCGGGATCCTCGATCATCACCTGGGCGATGTCGCCGTTGTATTCCATGACGATATCGATATCGCCGGACAGCAACAGGTCCTGACCCTCGTCGTGATGGAAAATCTTTATGTTGGGCTTCTGGCGGATGTACATCCGCGCCACCCTGTCGATGACCGGCACGGGGATGTGGCGCACCGAATAGCCCATGTATTTGGCCCCCAGTTCAATCAGGTCGTCGGCCTCGGAGAAAAGGCCGATGCGGCCCTTGTAGCGATCCGAATCCATCACCCATTTCCAACTGTCGGGAACGCCGTCGATCTTGGATTTACGATAGCCGATGCCGAGCAGCAGCCAGGTGTAGGGCATGGACCAGCGGCGGCCCGGATCGAAAGGGGCGGTCTGGAAGGCGGGTAGCAGGTTGGCGAAGTTGGGGATCCTGGCGTGGTCGAGCGGCATGAGCATGCCGGCGATGCGCATGCGGGTGACGAACTCGTTGGAGGGCACGATCACATCGAAGCCCGGGTTGCCGCCCCGCAGCTTGGCGAACAGCTCGTCGTTGGTGGCGAAAAGGCTCATCTTCACGGCGATGCCGCTCGCCGCCTTGAAGTCGGCCAGGGTGGTCTTCCCGGTATAGGTGTCCCAGTTGTAGAGATTGAGCTTCTGTTCCTCACCGTTGGGGCCGAGCCTTCCCTTGGGCGCGCAGGCGTCGAGGGTGAGGCCGGCGGCGGCGGCCCCCAGGCCGGCGAGGAGGGAGCGGCGGATCATCTGCGCGAACCCCCGCCCCCCATCACGCGTTCTTCAGGTACCAGTCATAGTCGAGCGGGGAGATCACTTCGAAGAAGCGGTCCTGTTCGATGCGCTTGACCTTGGCGAACATGGCGGCGAAGCGCTCGCCTAGATAATTCGGCATGACCGTCGAGGCTTCGAAGGCGTCCAGGGCGGCGAACCAGGTGGCGGGGAGGCGCTCGGGCATCGCCGCGGCGGCGGCGTAGCCGTCGCCTTCCACCGCCGGACCCGGATCGATGGCGTGGGCGAGGCCATGATGGACGGCAGCCAGGAGGGCGGCGAGGGCGAGGTAGGGGTTGGCGTCGGCCCCGGCGAGGCGGTGCTCGATATGGCGCGAAGCGGGCGGTCCGGCCGGCACGCGCAGGGAGACGGTGCGGTTGTTCACGCCCCAGGTGGGGGCGACCGGGGCGTAGGAGTTGGCGCGGAAGCGGCGATAGGAATTGGCGTTCGGGGCGAAGATGGCCATGGCCTCGGCGAGCGTCGCCCTCATGCCGCCGACCGCGTGGCGCAGGGGCGGCGCGCCGGCGGGATCATCGCTGGCGAAGATGTTGCGCCCGTCGCGATCGTTGACGCTCACATGCAGATGTAGGCCGCTTCCCGAGCGCGCCGCGAACGGCTTGGCCATGAAGGTGGCCTCGCAGCCGTGGCGCACCGCGACTCCCTTGGCGATCCGCTTGTACATCACCGCCTCGTCGGCGGCGCGCAGGGCGTCGGGACCGTGGCGCAGGGTCAGTTCGAGCTGGCCGGGGGCGTATTCGGCGATGGCGCCTTCGAGGGGCACCCCTTGCGCGTCGGCGCAGGCCCACAGCTCGCGCAGGAAGGGCGCGACATCCTCCAGCTCCCGCAGGCCATAGACGCCGTGCTGGGTCGGACGCTCGCCCGTGGCCGCCGCGCCGGCCAGTTCGACCCCGCCGGCCGCCGTGCGCTTGGCGTCGACCAGATAGTATTCCAGCTCGCAGGCGACCACGGGGGTCAGGCCATCGGCGGCGAAGCGGTCCAGGACTCCCGCGAGGACATGGCGGGGGTCCAGGTCGTTGGCCGTCCCGTCCAGTTCGTGCAGCGAGGTGATGACCTGGGCCGTGTCCGACCCCAGCCAGGGGGCCGGAACCAGGGTCCCCGGCGCGGGCCAGGCCACCCGGTCGGCGTCGCCGTCCTCCCAGACCAGGCCCGTCTCCTCGCAGTCGCGCCCGGTGATGTCGCAGACCAGGATCGAGCCGGGCAGAAATCGGCCCTGCTCATAGACCGCCATCAGCTCGTGGCGCCGCAGCCGCTTGCCGCGCGGCACGCCCGAGAGGTTGGTGAAGATCACCTCGAAGAAGGCGATATCAGGATTGGCCGCCAGGAAGGCGCGCGCCTCGTCCGGATCGGCGATGGAGCGGGGCGAGGGCAAACGGCGGACCTTGGAGAGGGGCTGTGGGGCTGTGATCACTCTCCGGCGCGACGGCGGGGGCTGTCAAGCTTGGGCGGTTGATGGGGGTGGCTTGGTCCTCGATGGCTTGGGGACGGGTTCGAAGGGCTCACGCGAAGGCGCGAAGGCGCGAAGACAACCTAGCCTCCAAATCGAGGAGGCTTGCCGAGATTGATCTTTTCCCGCTTCGCGTCTTCGCGCCTTCGCGTGATAGGAGGATGGCGATCCGCGGAAGGGTCGAAGGGCTCGCGCGAAGGCGCGATGGAGGGCGGATGGGCGACGTTGAAGAGGTGGCGCGAGTCGTGGTGGATTGCGGCTTTCGGATCCACCGCGATCTTGAACCTGGGTTGCTCGAATCCGTCTACGAGGCGGTGCTTGCGGACGGCTTGCGGCGAAGCGGCCTATCCGTGGAGCGGCAAAAGCCGATCTCTTTTCAATATACCGGCGTGCTGTTCAACGAGGGCTTTCGCGCGGATCTGATGGTCGAGGGAAGACTCATCATCGAACTTAAATCGGTCGAGCGGCTGGCCCCAGTCCATGGCAAGCAACTTCTCACCTACCTGCGGCTGGCCGGCAACCTCTGGGGCTGCTCATGAACTTCGGCGCCGAGACCTTCAAGGAAGGGTGCAAGCGTGTGGTCAATAACCACGCCGACTTCGCGTCTTCGCGCCTTCGCGTGCATCAGTCCTTTCTTTTAGGCGAGTCGCCGTGACCGACACCCACCCCTCCCCCCACCTGCGGTCCGACCTGAGCTACGGGGCCTATCTGCATCTGGACCAGATCCTGTCGGCCCAGGCCCCCCGGTCGGACCAGCATGACGAGCTCCTCTTCATCGTCATCCATCAGGCCTCCGAGCTGTGGATGAAGCTGTCGCTGCACGAGCTCAGCGGCGCGCGGGAGCATATTCGGGCCGACGATCTGGGTCCGGCGCTGAAGATGATCGCCCGGGTCAGCCGCATCCAGGCGCAGCTGATCCAGTCGTGGGACGTGCTGGCGACCATGACGCCCAGCGAATACAGCCGCATCCGGCCGACGCTGGGGCAGAGCTCC
>JALYTR010000227.1 GCA_030854165.1 Pseudomonadota bacterium
GGCGCGGGATCCCTATCAGGAACTGGGCGTGGCGCGCGGCGCGACCGCCGACGAATTGCGCAAGGCCTTCCGCAAACTCGCCAAACTGCACCATCCTGACAAAAATCCGGGCGACAAGGCGTCGGAAGACAGGTTCAAGCGGGTCAGCTCCGCCTTTGATCTCCTGGGCGACGCCGACAAGCGAAAGAAGTTCGACGCCGGCGAAATCGACGCCGACGGTCGCGAGATCATGCGCGGATATGGCGGTAATCCGCATGGCCAGCAGGGTGGGTTCGGTGGGGCCGAGTTCGAAGGGGTCGATCTCAACGAGATTCTTGGCGAAATGTTCGGTGGCCGAGGCGCGGGCCGGGCAGGTGGGCGCGGAGGCGGACGGTTCGCTTCGCGCGGCGCCGACATACGCGGGCGCGTCGAGATCGAACTCGAAGAATCGATCGCCGGCGGCAGGAAGCGGATAGATTTTTCGGATGGGCGAACTCTCGAAGTCGCCATCCCCAAGGGGGCCATCGACGGCCAGACCCTTCGCCTGAAGGGCCAAGGCGCGCCCGGGCCGGCTGGGCCCGGCGATGCGTTCATTGAGCTTACAATCCGACCACACCCGGTCTTCCGGCGCGAGGGCGACGTTCTGATCATGGATTTGCCGATCACGGTGCCAGACGCCGTTCTGGGGGGGAAGGTGCAGGCGCCGACGCCGGATGGGCCGGTCACCCTGAGCGTTCCCAAGGGCTCGAATTCGGGATCGATTTTGCGTTTGAAGGGGCGAGGCGCCGGAGGCGCGCACGGCCGCCGCGGCGATCTTCTGGCCAGTCTCGTGGTGATGCTGCCCGACGTGGTCGATGGGGAACTCGAGCGTTTTGCCGAAACCTGGCGAAGCGAGCGTCCGTACGCGCCGCGGCGAAAGCCATGAGGCGATCTCGAGCGCGGACCCCGGTCGGCCGTTCAGCCGATGTTCAGCCAGCGCCGCCTAGAGGGTTGGCTGTGCGCCCGCTCTCCAACTTGCTTCTCGCTCTTTTGGTCTCTACGTCTCTCGTCGGCGCGGCTGAGGCGCAGATGCGCCCGGCACGGCGGTTCGGCGGTGAATACGGCCGCGGCCAGGCCAGTGTGGTCCGAGGCCCGCCCCAACGCGCCATCCCCTATCGACCGTCACCTCCCGGTTTCGATCGTCCGCCGTTTCGCGGCGCTAATTCCCTTGGCGCTGATTGGCGCGAACAGCAGGACGAAGCCCGCCAGGGTGTCCGCCATGGCCAATTGGCCCCGCTAGGCCAAGTGATACAGGGGATAGGCCGCCGCGCGCCCGGTCGCGAACTGGACACGGGTATCGAATATCACGGCGATCGGCCGGTCTACCGTGTCCGCTGGATCACCGCTCACGGGCGACGCATCGACTATATTGTCGATGCCGCCAGCGGCGCGATCCTGAGCGAAAGGTAGGATAGTCCCGTGCGGATACTTCTGGTCGAGGACGATCCCGATCTCGCGCGCCAGTTGAAGCAGGCGCTCGGCGACGCGGGCTATGCGGTCGATCACGCCCCCGACGGCGAAGAGGCGGCTTTTCTGGGCGAGACCGAGCCCTACGACGCCATCGTGCTGGATCTGGGTCTGCCCAAGATCGACGGCGCGTCGGTGCTGGAAGGCTGGCGGCGGGCCAATCTGGTTACGCCGGTTCTGATCCTCACCGCGCGCGGTGCGTGGAGCGAGAAGGTCGCCGGGTTCGACGCTGGAGCGGACGACTATCTGACCAAACCGTTTCACACCGAGGAGTTGCTCGCCCGTCTGCGCGCGCTGCTGCGCCGCTCGGCCGGCCATGCCGCGCCTTCTCTTTCGTGCGGCGCCCTTCGCCTCGATCCACGCGCGGCGCGGGCGTCGGTAGCCGGCGAGCCCCTGCGCCTGACCTCCCTGGAGTATCGTCTGCTGCACTATCTGATCATGCACCAGGGTCGGGTGATCAGTCGCACCGAACTGGTCGAGCATCTCTACGATCAGGATTTCGACCGCGACTCCAACACCATCGAGGTGTTCATCGGCCGGGTTCGCAAGAAAATCGGCCCTGATCGCGTCGAAACCGTGCGAGGCCTGGGCTATCGGCTGATCGCCCTGGAGGGCGAGGCGAGCGAGGCGTGAACGATCACGCCGCACGGTCGCCTCACGGGTTTCGACGCTCTCTTATCCGCCCATCCCTGGTCCGGCGACTGATTGTCCTGGCCGCCGCATGGAGCCTGGCGGTGCTGGTGGTGGCCGGCCTGTCGCTATCGGCGTTTTTCAACCACGCCGCGACGGCGCGCTTCAACGATGAACTGTCCAACACCGTCGATGGGCTGCTTGCCGGCGCCTCGGTCGAGGCCGGGCAGGTCATCGCGCCGATTTCGGACGATCCGCGCACATTGCGGGCCTACAGCGGCGACTATTGGGAAATCGCCACGCCCGGGGGAACCGGCCTGCGGGCGCTGGCGCGCTCGCGCTCGTTGTGGGATCGCGCCCTGCCCTCCCCGCCCGGTGGCGAGACCGCGCTGGCCAAGGCGCAAGGCAAGGCCCTGTTCTACGACAGCGCCGGCCCCCTTGGTCAGCCCCTGCGCGTGGCGGCGCTGCAAGGCAGACTGCCCGATCTGGCCGCGCCCCTGGTGTTCATGGCCGCAGAAGATCGATCGCCGGTCAATAGAGACGTCCGCAAATTCGCCACGACCATCGCCGCCGCGCTGGTGCTGTTGGGCGCCGGACTTATCGCCGCGGTGTTCATTCAGGTCCGGGTCGGCCTCGCGCCCCTGTTCGCTCTGCGTCGCGAGGTCGCCGCGATGCGCACCGGCCAGTCCGATCGCGTTGTGGGAGACTATCCCAGCGAGCTGGAGCCGCTGGCGAGCGAACTCAACGCCTTGATGGCCCACAATCAGGAGGTCGTGGAGCGCCAGCGCACCCACGTCGGCAATCTGGCCCACGCGCTCAAGACGCCCCTGTCCGTGCTGCTCACCGAGGCGCGTCAACGTCCTGGTAGGCTCGGCGACGTCGTGATCCGTCAGGCCGAGGCGATGGGCCACCAGGTCGATCACCATCTGCGCCGCGCCCGGGCCGCCGCGCGAGCCCAGGGTCAAGGCGAGCGCACCGCCGTGGCGCCGGTCCTTGAGGAACTCAGCCGCACACTCGAAAAGATATTTCGAGACAAGGGTCTGTCCGTCGATTGGCGTTGCCCGGACGATCTATGCTTTCTGGGCGAGCGACAGGATCTGCTGGAAGTGGCCGGCAATGTGTTGGAAAACGCCTGCAAATGGTGCATCGGGCGGGTTCGGGTCCAAGCCCGCGCTCTTTCGGCGCGCCAATTCTCCCTGATCGTCGAGGACGACGGGGCCGGGCTCGCCGCCGATCAGCGTCATGAAGTTCTGCGGCGCGGTGCGAGGCTGGATGAGAGCGCCCCGGGGTCCGGCCTGGGCCTGGCCATCGTCGATGAACTGGTTCGCGCCTATGGCGGTTCGGTGACGCTGTCCGCTTCGGATATGGGGGGGTTGATGCTAGAACTCGTTCTTCCCCGCGCCGACGGCTGACGCGTCCATGTGTGGTTTTCGTCTTCCTCGTCCATCCCTCGCCGGCGCCGCGTATTGTCGATAGAATTGGCCAATGGTCGGCCATCCCATCGCGTCCCCGGTTCGAAACGTCGCGGCGGGACATTGGGATCGTCCATGAATCTCCTGCCGAGATCTCGCGCCGCGCGCCGCCGGATGACGGTGGTGGCCGCCGTCGCGCCCATTCTTTTGCTGGCCGCGGCCTTGACCCTGTTCGGATTGAGAGGCTCGATTTCCTATTTCTACACACCCGCGCAGGCTCGGGACGCGCATGTGGCGGCGGGACGGTCGATCCAGCTTGGCGGCCTGGTCGAGACCGGCAGTGTGAGGAAATGGCCGACCGGAGAAATCGACTTCGCCATCCGCGATCACCTGACGAGCTCCAAGGTGGTGTATCGGGGCGACCTGCCCGATCTTTTCCGCGAAGGTCAGGGGGTGGTTGCGTCAGGGGCCTATGATGAGTCCGGCGTGTTCCAGGCGACGCAAATCCTCGCCAAGCACGACGAACGCTACATGCCCCGTGAACTGGCCAGGGCGCTGAAGGCGCAGGGCGAATGGCGCGGCCAAGGCGGGCGACCCAGTTACACCTCGGGAGCGGCGGTTTCGGTAATCGCCAAACCACCTCACATGGAGCCCGCCGGGCGGCCGGCGGTCTGACACTCCCGTCCGATGGTCGCGAATCCGCACTTTGACATGATAGCGCCCGAAATAGGCTGCAAGACCGCCGCGGGAATAACCGAAAGGTAACTTGTGAGCCCTCGCGCTCTTTGGCATCCGACACTAGATGAACGGATCCGGGCCCTGTCAATTTCCGGGAATGAGGAACGAACCGATGGCTGTTAGCAGATCGCATGTTTTGGTGGGCGCCTTGGCCGGCGCCGGCGTGGCCGTGGCCGCCATGGCGGGAGCAGGGATGCGTCCGCCCGCGCTAAACCTCGGCGCGCAGGGAAATCTCATCAAGGCGTCCACCTCGCCGGTGTTCGCCCCCGCCCCGGGCGCGCCGCAGACTTTCGCCGACATCTTCGAGAAGGTGTCGCCGGCGGTGGTGTCGATCAACGTGACCTCGAAGGCCGATCCCCGCGCCCAGGGTCGGATT
>JALYTR010000228.1 GCA_030854165.1 Pseudomonadota bacterium
ACGCATGGTCGTTCCACAAATAGTCGAGCACCGCCCGGCGCCGGCCGCCCGCGGTGGTCAGATCGAAGGTGGGCGGCGGCGCCTCAGTCACGCCGGGTGAACAGGGCGTCGGCGGCTGCACGGGTGGCCTGCCGCTTGGCGATCTGGGCGCGGCAGCGGGCGATTTCCGCCTCCAGGTCGCCGATGCGCTCGCCCAGTTCCTCGACACCGTAGAGTTCGAGGTCTTCGCGCGCCGCCTCGATAAGCGCCTGACCGCGCTGGCGCCGCGCCTCCGCGGGTTCATCGGCCATGAAATCGCCCTTCCTTTGCCCGTCGCGGCGCCACGCGCTATCTGAGCCTCCTCGACCCACGCGCGCAAGATCAGGAAGTCCACCCATGACCCCGCCCACCATGACCGCCATCGCGGTGGAAGGCGGCAAGGGCGCGGCCGAGGCGCTCAAAGCCGTCCAGATCGCCCGCCCGACTCCTGGGCCCAGCGAAATTCTGATCGCGGTCAAGGCTGCCGGGGTGAACCGGCCCGACATCCTGCAGCGGATGGGCTTCTATCCGCCGCCGCCCGGCGCGCCGACGACCCTGGGCCTGGAGGTGGCTGGCGAGGTGGTTCATGGGTCCGGGCGCTGGAAAGCGGGCGATCGGGTCTGCGCCCTGCTTGGCGGCGGAGGGTATGCCGGGTTCGCGGTGTGCGACGCGCGCCACGCCCTGCCGATCCCGGCCGGCCTCGATTTCATCCAGGCCGCGTCCCTGCCCGAGACCGCCTTCACCGTCTACGCGAACGTCTTTGAGCATGGCGCCCTCAAGGCCGGCGAGACCTTCATGGTCCACGGCGCCACCTCGGGGATCGGCGTCGCCGCCATCCAGATGGCCAAGGCGGCCGGCGCCAGGGTCATCGCCACCGCCCGCGGGGCGGGAAAGGCGGCTCAGGCGCTGGGGCTCGGCGCCGATGTCGCGGTGGATACGACGAGCGAAGACTTCGAGGCCGTCGCCAGGGCGCAAGGCGGCGTCGATGTGATCCTCGACATGGTGGCCGGGCCGTATTTTCCGAAGAACCTGGAGGCTTTGAACACCGGCGGTCGCCTGGTCCACATCGCCTCGCAAGGGGGCGGGACCGTCGAACTGCCGGTCGGAAAGATGATGCAGAAGCGCCTGGTCATCACCGGCTCGACCCTTAGGCCCCGTTCGGCCGGCGAAAAGGCGCGCCTGGCCGCCGAGGTGGAGCGCCTGGTCTGGCCGTGGATCGAGGCCGGCAAGGTAAGGCCGATCGTCGATCGGACTTTTCCGCTCGAAGAGGCCGCCGCCGCGCACGCGTATATCGAGAGCGGCGCGCACCTGGGCAAGGTGGTGCTGGTGACTTAGGAAAGGAGTCGTGGCTCACGCGCCCCCTCCACCCCTTCGGGGTCCCCCTCCCCCATGAAACCATCCATGGGGGAGGATGAAGGCGGCCCAATCCTCCTCCGCGAAGCGGGGGAGGGGGACCGCGAAGCGGTGGAGGGGGCGGGGGAAAGCGCGCTGGCGTCTCAGCCGCGCCCGCAAGCCAAGTTAGCCGCGCCAGAAATCTCTCCCCCCACCCAGAAAATCTCCCCTTGCGCCGACTCGCCACCTGCGGTTTCTGCGCGGCGGGCCACGCCCTCCCAACGGGGCGCAGTCCATCTGCAAGGATGGGAGATTGCCATGACCACCGCCGCCAAGCCGGCCATGCGGCCGGCCCGCCCGGAATTTTCATCCGGACCTTGTGCAAAGCGTCCTGGATGGGCCCCTGAACACTTGAGGAGCGCGGTGCTTGGCCGCTCGCACCGCTCCAAGGCGGGCATGGCGCGCCTCAAGGGCGCCATCGACCAGACCCGCGCCGTTCTGCGGGTCCCTGAAGACTTTCTGGTCGGCGTCGTCCCCGGCTCGGACACCGGGGCCATGGAGATGGCCCTGTGGTCGCTGCTGGGGCCCATGCCGGTGCAGCTCCTCGCCTTCGAGTCCTTCGGCAAGGACTGGGCGGCCGATGTGGTGGGGCAGCTCAAGATCGACGCCGAGGTACTGGACGCGCCCTATGGCGCTTTGCCAGACCTCGCCAAGGTCCGCCCCGACGCCGACCTGGTGTTCACCTGGAACGGCACGACCTCGGGGGTGCGCGTCCCCAATGCCGACTTCATCGCCGAGGGCCGCACGGGGCTCACCCTCTGCGACGCCACCAGCGCCTGTTTCGCGCAGGACCTGGACTGGGCCAAGCTCGATGCGGTGACCTTCTCCTGGCAGAAGGCCCTGGGCGGCGAGGCGGCGCACGGCATGCTGATCCTCTCGCCGCGCGCCGTGGCCAGGCTGGAAAGCCACACGCCCGCGTGGCCGATGCCCAAGCTCTTTCGGCTGACCAAGAACGGCAAACTCAATCGGGAGATCTTCGAGGGCGCCACCATCAACACCCCCTCCATGCTGTGCGTGGAGGACTGGCTCGATACGCTGAAATGGGCCTCGTCCATCGGCGGCCTCGCCGAACTCAGGCGCCGGGCCGATGGCAACGCCGCCGTGCTGGGCGCCTGGGTCGAGCGGACAACCTGGATCGATTTCCTTGCCCGCGATCCGGCCAGCCGGTCCAACACCTCGGTATGCCTCAAGATCGTCGATCCCAAGGTGACGGCGCTCTCGCCCGATGGCCAGGGAGACTTCGTCAAACGGTTCACCTCCCTACTGGAAAAAGAGGGCGTCGCCCTCGATATCGGCGCCCACCGCAACGCCCCGCCCGGCCTTCGCATCTGGTGCGGCGCGACGGTGGACACCGACGATCTCGAAGCCCTCTCCCCCTGGCTCGACTGGGCCTTCGCCAGCGTGAGCGAGGAGCTCCTGCCCGCCTAGCGTCCCCTTCTCCCCTTGCGGGAGAAGGTGTCGGCGTAGCCGACGGATGAGGGGTCGCACCGGCGACGGCGTGGAAAACCCCTCATCCGGCGCTTCGCGCCACCTTCTCCCGCAAGGGGAGAAGGATTTTTCAAGGATCGCCTCCCATGCCCCGTGTCCTCATCGCCGACCAGCTCTCTCCCGCCGCCGTGGAGATCTTCCGCCATCGCGGGATCGAGGCCGACGTCAAGGTCGGGCTCTCCGGGCAAGACCTCATCGCCATCGTCGGCGACTACGACGGTCTCGCCGTCCGCTCGGCCACCAAGGCGACGGCGCGGGTGATCGCCGCCGGCCGCCGCCTCAAGGTCATCGGCCGGGCCGGGATCGGGGTGGACAACATCGACATCCCCGCCGCCACCGCCGCCGGCGTCGTGGTGATGAACACCCCGTTCGGCAATTCGATCACCACCGCCGAACACGCCATCGCCCTGATGTTCGCTCTGGCCCGCCAGCTCCCCGCCGCCGACGCCTCCACCCAAGGCGGAAAATGGGAGAAGAACCGGTTCATGGGCGTGGAGTTGCACGCCAAGACCCTGGGGTTGATCGGGGCGGGCAATATTGGCTCCATCGTCGCCGACCGCGCCAACGGCCTGAAAATGAAGGTGATCGCCTACGATCCCTACCTCTCCCCCGAACGGGCGGTGGAGATCGGGGTCGAGAAGGTCGAGCTGGACGACCTGCTGGCCCGCGCCGACATCATCACCCTGCACACCCCGCTCACCGACAAGACGCGCGACATTCTTTCCGCCGAGGCCCTGGCGCGAACGAAAAAAGGGGTTCTGATCGTCAATTGCGCCCGCGGCGGCCTGGTCGACGAGGCGGCCCTGCGCCGCGGCCTGGACAGCGGCCACATCGGCGGCGCCGCCTTCGATGTCTTCGTCGAAGAGCCGGCCCGCGAGAACGTTCTCTTCGGCGCCGCCAACTTCATCGCCACCCCCCACCTGGGCGCCGCCACCGGCGAGGCGCAGGAAAACGTCGCCCTCCAGGTGGCCGAACAGATGAGCGACTATCTGCTCACCGGCGCCGTCACCAATGCCTTGAACAGCCCCTCGATCACCGCCGACGAGGCGCCCAAGCTGCGCCCCTACGTGGCCCTGGCCGAAAAGCTCGGCGCCCTGGCCGGCCAGATGGTGGACGAGAATCTGAAAGGGATCGCCATCGCCTTCGAGGGCGACGTGGCCTCGCTCAACGTCAAGCCGCTGACGGCGGCCGCCCTGGCCGGAGTGCTGCGCCCGATGCTCGCCCAGATCAACATGGTCTCCGCCCCCGCCGTGGCCAGGGAGCGCGGGATCACCGTCTCCGAATCCCGCCAGGAGACCTCGCCGACCTACGAGACTTTGATGCGCGTCACCGTGGCCACGGACGCCCGATCCCACGTCTTCGCCGGCACGGTGGTCGCTGGCAGCCCGCGCATCGTGGAAGTCAAAGGCATGGAACTCGACGCCGCCTTCGCCCCGGCCATGCTCTACGTCAACAACCTCGACCGCCCCGGCTTCATCGGCGCCCTGGGCGTCCTCTTGGGCGAAGCGGGCGTCAACATCGCCACCTTCAACCTAGGCCGCGTCGCCGCCGGCGACGACGCCATCGCCCTGGTCGGCATCGATCAGGCCCCCGACGAAGCCCTGATCGCCAGGATTCGCGCTCTCCCCAACGTCAAGGAGGCGCGGGGGCTGCGGTTTTGAGGGGACATTCCTTTCCTCCCTCGCGAAGCGGGGGAGGGGGACCGCGAAGCGGTGGAGGGGGCGCGGGCC
>JALYTR010000229.1 GCA_030854165.1 Pseudomonadota bacterium
GCGCGGGGTCGGGTGCAGGTGCTCAGCGCGTGGCCCATCACCCGCGGACGGGCGTGGCCGATCGCGGCGGCGGTCGTACTGATCGGCTTGGGACCTGCACTGCTCCTGGCCGCCTTGAGTTTGCCCGCTCCGATGCCGGCGGGCCATTCCGCGGCAATCGCCGCCGCGATCGATCTGGCGCGGGGCCTCGTGGTGGCCGGCCTGTGGCTTCCCCTGGAGGCCGGACTCATGGCCTACCTCTATCGGCGACTCGCCGCCGATCGACCGGACAATCCCGCCGTGCCATGACCGCCCTTTCCCCCGCCGCCGCAGCCACCGAAGGCGTTCGCCTCATGCGCCGCGAACCCACGGCGGTGCTGGTGTGGATGCTGCTCTGGTTGGGGGTTCTCTCGATCGCCGCGGGGGTCGTGGC
The DNA here is from genome assembly GCA_030854165.1 of Pseudomonadota bacterium. Taxonomy (GTDB): domain Bacteria; phylum Pseudomonadota; class Alphaproteobacteria; order Caulobacterales; family Caulobacteraceae; genus Acaudatibacter. Next base: position 413 of record JALYTR010000229.1, read on the forward strand.
GTCCGGAGAAAGGATCGCTGTCTCCGATCATCGGACCTTCCGCAGCCTTTCGGACATTGTCCACGGTTTCGGCCCGTTCGCGGCGGTTTTCGTCGGCCTGTTCCTCCTGCTTTGGGCGACGACCACCGTGGCGACGTACCGCGCCGTTCTGCGACCGGCCGACGGGCGGTACTTCTTTCTGCGCCTGGGGATCGACGAACTGCGCGTCGTGATCATGACCGTCACCGCGTTCATCCTGGTTCTGGCGTTCGGCGGCATACCGACCTACCTGCTCTATGTGCTGCTCAGTCCGATCATGCGGGCTCTGCCGTCGTTCACGCGGGAAATCGCCACCGGAGGCGCCTTGGCCACGGTGTGCGTGGATATCTGGCTGGGGGTACGGCTATCCCTGATCGCCGTGGAGACCTTCGCCGAGCGACGCTTTCACCTGACCGCCTATTGGCCGCTGGCGCGTGGACGATTCTGGTACCTCTTCGTCAGCTATTTCCTCTTCTTCCTCATGTTCTTTGTGCTGACGGTCCTGTTCTTCATAGTGGGCGGATTCCTGTTCGAGATGGCGCCAGCGCATATTGGCGCCGGCGACTGGCTGCAGCGAAGCGGTATCCTGGCCCTGGCTGGAATGCTGGCCGTCCTGACGGTCTGTTTCTGGGTCATTTCCTCGACTCTGTTCTGCGCCTGCCAGGCCCACGCCTTTCGCGCCATCGTCGGCGGAGGCAAGGGGAGCGTCGCTCCCTCTTAAGCGCCCGCGCTGGGCCGCGCCGAGACGCGTTCGCGCCAGGCGATGAGGTTGGCCCGCTCCCCATCCAGCGGCAGGCCGATCCAGGTCGCGAAGTCGATGGTGGTTAAGGCGCAGATGTCGGCCATGGTGAAGGCGCGGCCGGCGACGAATGTCTGGCCTTCCAGTTCGCGATCGAGCCAGCGCTGGGCGCCCAGATAGGCCTCGCGGTTCGACTCGCCGAAATCCTTGAATTGCGCCAGCAGCGCGGCGGTGAGCGGGTGGGCGTGGCGCCAGAAATGGCCAACCGGCGCCATCAGCACGAATTCGATCCTTCTTATCCACATGTCGACCTGGGCCTTCTCGACCGCGGTTTCGCCGAACAGTGGCGGGTTTGGGTGAATCTCGTCGAAATACCGGCAGATGGCGACGGTTTCGGAGATCGTCGTCCCGTCATTTAGTTCCAGGGTCGGGACCTGGTCCAGGGAATTGCGGGCGCGATGCTGCGGCGACTTGTGCTCGCGCTTCCTCAGGTCCACCGGTGTTTCGGAAAGCTCGACACCCTTTTCGGCCAGGAAGATGCGCACCCGGCGCGGGTTCGGCGCCGGCATCGGCGCGCCATAGAGCTTCATCGGCCCATCCTTCCGGAACGTCAGGCGTTTGCCCGGAGCCGCTTGCGCGTGGCCGGGGCGGCGCGTTCGGCGTGGCGACGCAGCAACGCCTTCAGATATCGGCCGGTCCAACTGGTCTCGTCCGCCGCCACCTGTTCGGGCGAGCCCACCGCGACGATCTCGCCGCCGCCGTCGCCGCCCTCGGGCCCAAAATCGACGATCCAGTCGGCGGTCTTCACCACGTCGAGATTATGCTCGATCACCACCACGGTGTTTCCCTGATCGACCAGTTCATGCAGCACTTCCAAGAGCTTGCGCACATCCTCGAAATGCAGGCCGGTGGTCGGTTCGTCGAGGATGTAGAGGGTGCGCCCGGTCGCCCGCCGCGACAGTTCCTTGGAAAGCTTCACCCGCTGCGCCTCCCCGCCGGAGAGGGTGGTGGCCGGCTGGCCGACCTTGATGTAGCCCAGACCCACACGTTTCAGGGTTTCCATTTTGTCGCGGATCGGGGGCACAGCCCTGAACATGTCGGCGGCCTCCTCCACCGTCATGTCCAGAATCTCCGCTATGCTCTTGCCGCGGAACAGAATTTCCAAGGTTTCGCGGTTGTAGCGCCTGCCCCGGCAGACATCGCAGGTGACATAGATGTCGGGCAGGAAATGCATCTCGATCTTGATCAGCCCGTCGCCCTGGCAGGCCTCGCAGCGGCCGCCCTTGACGTTGAAACTGAACCGCCCTGGGCCGTAGCCGCGCGCCTTGGCTTCGGAAAGGCCCGCGAACCAGTCGCGGATGCCGGTGAAGGCGCCGGTGTAGGTGGCGGGGTTGGAACGCGGGGTGCGGCCGATGGGGCTCTGGTCGATGTCGATGACCTTATCGAAGTTCTCCAGGCCCTCGATGCGCTCGTAGGGGGCCGGGCCGTCCGAGGCGTTGTTCAGGCGCCGGGCGGCCGCCTTGTAAAGGGTCTCGACGGTGAAGGTCGACTTGCCCCCTCCCGACACACCGGTGACGCAGGTGAAGGTTCCCACCGGGATCTCGACCGTGACCCCCTTGAGATTGTTGCCCGTGGCGCCCACCACACGCACCATGCGCTTGGTGGAGATGGGCCGGCGGCGCTCGGGGATGGGGATCTGGCGCATGCCGGTGAGGTATTGGCCGGTCAGGCTCCGCGGCGAGGCCATGATGTCAGCCGGTTTGCCCTGCGCCACCACCTCCCCGCCATGGACGCCGGCCGCCGGTCCCATGTCGATCACGTAGTCGGCCGCCAGGATGGCTTCCTCGTCGTGCTCGACCACCAGCACCGAATTTCCCAGATCGCGCAGCCCTTTCAGGGAGACCAGCAGGCGGGCGTTGTCGCGCTGGTGCAGGCCGATGGAGGGCTCGTCCAGCACATAGAGGACGCCGGTCAGGCCCGAGCCGATCTGGCTGGCCAGGCGGATGCGCTGGCTCTCGCCCCCGGAGAGGGTGCCCGAGCCGCGCGACAGATTGAGATATTCGAGACCCACGTCCACCAGAAAGCGCAGGCGGTCGTTGATCTCCTTCAGGATTCGCCGGGCTATCTCCATCTGCTTGTCGGTGAGCTTATCCTCTAGCGAGGCGAACCAGTCGCGGGCCGGCCGGATGGCCAGGGCCGAGACTTGGGCGATGGTCGTCCCGGCGATCTTCACCGCCAGGGCCTCGGGCTTCAGCCGCGCCCCGCCGCAGGCTTCGCAGGGGGTCTCGGACTGGTAGCGGCCCAGCTCCTCGCGCACCCAACTCGAATCGGTTTCGCGCCAGCGCCGCTCCAGGTTCGGCAGGACGCCCTCGAAGGTCTTGTTCACCTCGTATTTGCGAGCGTTGTCGTCATAGACGAATTGGATCTTCTCAGGCCCTGAGCCGTAGAGAACGACCTTTTTGGCCGCGTCCGGCAGCTTCCACCACGCCTCGTCCATGGAAAACCCAAAGTGGCGCGCCAGGGCCTGCAGGGTCTGGGTGTAGAGGGGGGAGGGACCCTTCGACCACGGCGAGATCGCCCCCTTGTGCAGGGTCCTGTCCTTGTCGGGAACCACCAGGTCGGCGTCAAAGGCGAGCTTCATGCCCAGGCCATCGCAGACCGGGCAGGCCCCGGCCGGATTGTTGAACGAAAAGAGGCGCGGCTCGATCTCGGCGATGGAAAAGCCGCTCACCGGGCAGGCGAACTTCTCCGAAAAGATCACCCGCCGAAGCTCCGCCTCGCCATCGGCCGCCTGCGCCCACTCGGCCACCGCGATGCCGTCGGCCAGGCGCAGAGCGGCCTCCAGGCTGTCGGCGTAGCGGCTCTCCAGCCCGGCCCGGGTGACCAGCCGGTCCACCACCACGTCGATGTCGTGCTTGAAGGTCTTCTCCAGGGCCGGCGCGTCCTCGATGGAATAGAAGGCCCCGTCGATCTTCAGGCGCTGGTAGCCGGCCTTCCGCCACTCGGCGATCTCCCTGCGGTATTCGCCCTTGCGGGCCCGCACCACGGGGGCCAGCAGGTAGATTCGCTCGCCGTCCGGCAGGGCGGTCAGCTTATCGACCATCTGGCTCACCGTCTGGCTGACGATGGGCAGGCCCGTGGCGGGGGAATAGGGAACGCCGACCCGCGCCCAGAGCAGGCGCATGTAGTCGTGGATCTCGGTCACCGTGCCCACCGTGGAGCGCGGGTTGCGGCTGGTGGTCTTCTGCTCGATGGAAATGGCCGGCGACAGGCCCTCGATGAGGTCCACGTCCGGCTTGCTCATCAGCTCCAGGAACTGTCGGGCGTAGGCCGACAGGCTCTCCACATAGCGCCGCTGGCCCTCGGCGTAGATGGTGTCGAAGGCCAGGCTGCTCTTGCCCGAGCCGGAAAGGCCGGTCAGCACCACCAGCTCGCCGCGCGGGATATCGACG
>JALYTR010000230.1 GCA_030854165.1 Pseudomonadota bacterium
CGCCTTCCCCCGCCCAGCCCAAGCTCTCCCGCGTCGCCGCCCTGGCCCTCAGTCCCAGGGTGGTCGTCGACACCCCCTCCCTGGCCGGGTCCCTCGCGCTCAAGGGGGCGCGGCTCGACGACCTGTTCCTGAAAAACTACCATGTGGATGTCGCGAAGACCTCTCCGCTGGTCGAACTGCTGCGCCCCGAAGGCATGGCCGACGCCTATTTCGCCGATCTCGGCTGGGTGGGGGCCAATCTGCCTGGCCTGCCGAACAGCCAGACGGTGTGGACCCTCGCTTCGGGGCGCGACCTCTCGCCGGGACGCCCCGTGGTCCTGACCTACGCCGCGCCGAGCGGCCTGGTCTTCGCCCGCAGGATCGAGGTCGACGCCCGCTCGATGTTCACCATCACCGATACGGTGACCAACCAGGGGTCCGCGCCGGTGACCCTGGCGCCTTTCGCCTCGGTCGAGCGCCGCGGCCTGCCGCCGGACCCCTACAAGAGCGGCCTGGTTCATGAGGGCGCCATCGGTGTGTTGGGGATCGATCAGCCCACCCTGCGGCTGGCCAGCTACAAGAGCTGGAAGAAGAAGGGCGAGGAGGACTGGGGCTCGAAAGGCGGCTGGCTGGGCGTCACCGACAAATACTGGATGACCGCCTTCATCCCTCCGCAGTCCGAGCGCATCGACGCCAAGATCCGCGCCGCGACCGACGCGGTGACCGGAGTCGACCTCTATGACGCCGCCTATCTGGGGAGCGCGCGGGTCATCGTGCCGGGCGCCCAGATCAGCGAGGTGAGCCATCTGTTCGCCGGGGCCAAAACCGTCCCGGTGCTGGACGCCTACAGCCGGGGCCTGGGTGTCCCGCGCTTCGAGGATGCGGTCGACTGGGGTTTCCTGTGGTTCCTCACCAAGCCGATCTTCTGGCTGCTCGAAAAGTTCTACGGCATGGTCGGCAACTTCGGCGTCGCCATCCTGATGCTGACCGTGGTCATCCGCCTGATCACCTTCCCCCTGGCCAACAAGGGCTTCGAGATGGGGGTGAAGATGAAGAAGATTCAGCCGGAACTCAAAGAGTTGCAGGCCAAGAACAAGGACGATCCGGGCGCCCAGCAGAAGGCGATGATGGCCCTCTATGCGCGCGAGAAGGTCAATCCGGTCACCGGCTGCCTGCCGATCCTGTTCCAGATTCCGGTCTTCTATTCGCTCACCAAGCTGTTCACCGTCACCATCGAGATGCGCCACGCCCCCTTCTTCGGCTGGATTCACGACCTGTCGGCGCGCGATCCCACCACCATCATGAACCTGTTCGGCCTCATTCCCTGGGACCCGGCGACCGCGCCCCTGATCGGCGGTCTCCTGGGCGGCCTGCTGCATGTGGGTGTCTGGCCGCTGGCCTATGGGCTGGTCACCTGGCTTTCCCAGTCGATGACCCCGCAGACCGGCATCGATCCCACCCAGCAGATGCTGTTCAAGCTGATGCCGATCCTGTTCACCTTCATCCTGGCTCAGTACGCCGTGGGCCTGCTGATCTACTGGACATGGAGCGGCCTGATCACCATCGTCCAGCAGTATGTGATGATGCGCCGCTTCAAGGTCGCCAACCCCATCGACGATTTCCTGGGCCGCTTCTCCGCCAAGCCCGAGACGGGCGGGTGACGCAAGCGCCGCCGGTCGTCTTGGATCGCGCTCCCCTGGACCCCGGCGCCTTCGACGACGCGCAGATCGAGGCGGCGCGGGTGCTGTTCGCGAGGCCCGTGTCGTTCGTCATGGGCGCGGTGTCCATGGAAGGCTTGCCGGGCGCCGACCTGCCGGAGGTCGCCTTCGCCGGGCGCTCCAACGTCGGCAAGTCGTCCCTGATCAACGGCCTCGTGCAGCGTCACCGCCTCGCCCGCGCCTCGACGGCGCCGGGCCGCACAAGGGAGATCAACTTCTTCCTGCTGGACGGGCGCCTGCGCCTGGTCGATCTGCCGGGCTACGGTTTCGCCAAGGTGTCGAAGGTCGCAGCGCGCAGGTTCCAGGACCTGGGCCGGGCCTATCTGCGCGGCCGGCCAAACCTCAAGCGGGTCTATCTGCTGATCGACGCCCGGCATGGCCTGAAGGCCCCCGACGGCGAGGCCCTTGACGCCCTGGATCTCGCGGCGGTCTCCTATCAGATCGTCCTCACCAAGGCGGACAAGCTGAAGGCCGGAGAGGCCGACGCCATGGCGGCGGCGACCCTTGCCGCCATCTCCAGACGCCCCGCCGCCTTTCCCCGCGTGATCGCCACCTCGGCGGAAAAAGGGCTGGGCATGGCGAGTCTGCGCGCCGAGATCGCCCAGGCGGCCTTCACGTGAACGAGGCCGCCGAGGCGCCGGACTGGGCCACCGCCGGGACTCTGGCCGAGGCCCTGCCCTTCATCCAGATCCATGGCCGCCAGACGATGGTGATCAAATACGGCGGCCACGCCATGGGCGAGGAGGCTCTGGCCCGGCAGTTCGCCGCCGACGTGGTTCTGCTCAAGTTGCTGGGGCTGCGCCCGGTTGTCGTGCACGGCGGCGGCCCGCAGATCTCGGCCATGCTGGACAAGGCGGGGGTCAAATCGACCTTCGTCGGCGGTTTGCGGATCACCGACGCCGCCACCATGGCGGTGGCCGAAATGGTTCTTTCCGGGGCGATCAACAAGGAGATCGCCAGCTGGATCACCCAGGCGGGGGCCGGCGCCGACGTGCGCGGGGTGGGCCTTTCCGGCAAGGACGCGGGATTGATCACGGTGGAAAAGGCGAGCCGCACCCGCAAGGACCCGGCGTCCAACCTCGAACAGGTGGTCGACCTGGGCTTCGTCGGCGAGCCGACCGCGATCGATCCCAAGCTCATCGTGGACCTGATCGAGTCGGCCGACGCCTATATTCCGGTGATCGCACCGATCGGCGTGTCGGCCGAGGGCCAGACCTATAACATCAATGCCGACACCGTGGCCGGCGCCCTGGCCGGAGCGCTGGCGGCCAAGCGGATGCTCCTCCTCACCGATTTGGCGGGCGTTCTGGACGCGACGGGAGAGATCGTCCGGGAACTGAGCATCGAAGAGGCGCGCGCCGCCATCGACTCGGGCCTCGCCACCGGCGGCATGATCCCCAAGCTCCTGACCGCCATCGCGGCGGTGGCGGCCGGCGTCGAGGCGGTGGTGATCCTGGACGGGCGCAGGCCTCATGCCCTGCTGGTGGAACTGTTCACCGAACACGGGGCCGGAACCCTGGTGCGCGCATTACCGGCGCCGATCCCCACCCCCAAACGCCTCCCCCCGACCTGCGTCACGTCGAGACCTGGCTGTTCGATCTCGACAACACCCTCTATCCGCGCGAATCGGGCCTGGGCGCCCTGATGGAGCCGGTGATCACCGGATTCGTCATGGAGCTCACCGGCCTTTCCCGCGAGGGCGCCTACGCCCTGCAGAAGCGCTATCTGGCCGAGGACGGCCTGACCCTGCGCGGCCTGATGACCCATCACGGTGTCGATCCCGAAGCCTACCACGCCCGCTTCCACGACCTGCCCCTGGAATGCCTGGCCCGCGACGATGACCTCAAGGCGGCCCTCGCCCGCCTGCCCGGCCGGCGGCTGATCTTCACCAACGCCGACGCCGTCCACGCCGAGCGGGTGGTGGAGCGACTGGGCCTGGGGGGCCTGTTCGAGGCGGTGTTTCACATCGGCTCGGCGGATTTCGCGCCCAAGCCGTCGGCGCAGGCCTTCGAGCGGATCGTCGCCGCCCACGCCATCGCGCCGGGGGCGACCGCCTTCTTCGAGGACGCCGAACGCAACTTGGCCCCCGCCGCCGCCCTGGGCATGACCACCGTCCTGGTCGGCGCCCACGCGGCCGCCAGCACCGCGCCCTTCGTCGATTACCGCACCGAACGGCTGGCCCCCTTCCTCGCCGCCGCCCGCCTCAAGGAGTTCCGCTGATGGCCGACCTCACCCTGGCCGACCTCCAGGCCGAGATCGAAGCGGGCTGGGAAGCGCGCGAGTCGCTGAGCGCGGAGACGCGCGGGCCGGTCCGCACCGCCGTCGAGGAAACCCTGCACTGCCTGGACGCCGGCGAGGCGCGGGTGGCGGAAAAGATCGACGGCGCTTGGCGGGTCAATGCGTGGCTCAGGCAGGCCATCCTGCTGTCGTTCCGCCTGAGCCCCAACACGGTCATGCGGGCCGGCGCCCTGGGGGGCGGGATCGGCCCGTGGTGGGACAAGATTCCCAGCAAGTTCGACGGCTGGGACGAGGCGCAATTCGAGGCCGCCGGCTTCCGCGCCGTCCCCGGCGCGATCGTCAGGCGCGGGGCCTTCATCGGCCGCGACGCGGTGCTGATGCCTTCGTTCGTGAATATCGGCGCCCATGTGGGCGAGCGGACCATGATCGACACCTGGGCCACCGTTGGCTCCTGCGCCCAGATCGGAGCGGGGGTTCACATCAGCGGCGGGGCGGGGATCGGCGGGGTGCTGGAGCCCCTCCAGGCCGCGCCCACCATCGTCGAGGACGGCGCCTTCATCGGGGCCCGCTCCGAGGTCGCCGAGGGGGTGATCGTCGGCGAGGGCGCGGTGCTTGCCATGGGCGTCTTCATCGCCGCCTCGACCCGGATCGTCGACCGAAAGACCGGCGAGACCCACC
>JALYTR010000231.1 GCA_030854165.1 Pseudomonadota bacterium
GGAGGAAAGTCCGGGCTCCACGGCGACAAGGCGGCGGGTAACGCCCGCCGGGGGTGACCCCAGGGACAGCGCCACAGAAAGCAAACCGCCCTCTTCAAGCCTCGGCGAAGGAGGGCAAGGGTGAAAGGGTGGGGTAAGAGCCCACCGCGGACCGGGCAACCGGGACGGCATGGCAAGCCCCGCCTGGAGCAAGACCAAATAGGGACGCCGCGCCGGCTGAAGCCGGCCGGCAGGGCCGTCGCCGGCTCGAGGCGTCCGGGTTGGTCGCGAGAACCGTCCGGCAACGGACGGTCCAGAGGAATGACCGTCCCGCCGCCCTGCCCCCCAGGACGGCGGCACAGAACCCGGCTTACAGGCCGTCTGATCCGCTCTCCTCCCCCTCGCGAGCGCCGGCGTCCCGCCCGCCCGGCTCTACCGCCCCGTCCAGGTGAGGCCGGTGTCTTCGCCCAGAACCTTGGCGTCGTAGGGGGCGTTCAGGCGACGAAGGCCGCTGTCGCGGTTGAATCCCGCCATGTTCAACGTGCCGTACTGGGTGCGAATGGCGCCGGCCGGGCTGACCACGATCACCCGGTGGTTGAACTGGTCGCTGATGATGGTGTCGCCGTTCTTCAGGCGGATCGCCCGGGTGGGCAGGGGATTGGGATTGCTCCCCGGTTGGGTATTGGTCGCATAGCTCCACACCGGCTGGTCGCTGGGGTTCACCTCGACCACCCGGTTGTTGTTCGAATCGGTGAGCAGGGTGTTTCCGTTTCGCAGGCGGCTGGCGAAGGCCATGCCGCTGGCCGTGCCGCCGATCGTGAACGTCTTGACGATGGTCTTGTCGCGCCTGACCTCGATGGCCCGGTTGTTGTTCTCATCGGCGATGAGATAGTGGCCGTTGTCCAGCAGCTCCACCGAATTGGGGTTGTTGAGCTGGTCGGGGCCGCTCCCCGAGACGCCGGTGGTTCCGTATTGCCACAGGATGTGCTTCTTCAGGTCCACCTCGATGATCCGCATGTTGGCCTGGTCGGCGATCAGAACGGTGTGATTGCCGGTCCAGGTTGCCTGAACCGGGGTGTTGAGCTGATCGGGCCCCGAACCGGTCACCCCGAAGCGGCCGTACTGCCACAGGATATCGCCGTTTGGCCCGACGATGAACACCCGGTTGTCGGCGCAGCCGGTCGGGCATTTGGGCTCCAGGCCAGGCGGCACGCCGGTGCCGGAAATCAAGGTTCTCGAGCCGAACCTCAGGGCGTCGTTGGTTCCCACCGCCGAACGGGGGCTGATGTCGCCCGGCCCCACGCCAAATTGCCAGACGATCTCGCCGGCCGGATTGATCTCGATCACCCGGTTGTTGAACTGGTCGGCGATCAGGATGTTGCCGTGCCGGTTGAACTGCTCGCCCGGCTCGCGGGCGAGGGCCGCGCCGGCGATCATCGAGGCCGCGGCGCCGACGGCGGCGGCCGTCAGAGCGTATTTGATCGAACGCATGAGGTGTCCCTTTCGCATGATTTCGCCGGGTTCCGGTCCACGGGCGGCCTTCCCCCTTATCCGTGAATGGCTCCCGGCGATGGTCAGGTTCAATTCAAGGCAAAAAAATGTCCGGCCGGCGCGCGCGGCTACCGCCCCCGCCGTCGCAAGCGGGTGAACGAATTTTGGCCAGACGGACTTGGCAGAGGCCGATAAACTGGCCACGAACGGCACGAACCCCACGAACTGGGGCGATTTTGGATGGCGCCGCGCTTCGCGCAAAGTCCGTTGCTTGTTCGTGCCGTTTGTGAAGTTCGTGGTTGAAATAGAGCGTTCACCCGATTGCCGTGACGGAGGGGGCGTCAATTTGCGCGCCCCGAGGCTAATAGTAGATCCAACTGAAGACCCTGAACGTATTGTTGTCGGAGGCGTTGCGTCCCGCACCGTCGAAGTTTCGCCCCGCCCCATTGAACTGGAAATAGGCGGTGTACTGGGCGCCCACCCGCAGATTGAATCGTCGGCCGAGCGGCGATCGGCCGTCTCCATAGGGGGTGGCGTCGAGCTGAAGGGTCAGGCCCGAGCTGTCGGGGCGAAGGGCGCGGTCGCCAGCGTAGAGCCGGTCGTCGCGGCTGCCCCAGGTGTCGAACAGTTGCGCCGTCGCGCCGATCTTGTTGCGCCAATAGTAGGAGGCGTCCAGCCGCGCCTGTTGCAGGTCGTCCCCAGAGTTGCTCGCCAGCCCCAGCGCCCGTGAGGCGTCCAGCCGCTGGCGCTCGTAGGTATAGAGTGCGTTGAGGGTGAACACGTCGCCGTTGGCGGCGAAATGCTGCCAGGATGCATCGGCCCCGACATCGGTGTAGCGGTCGGTCGATCCGGCGGTCTCGTCGCGACCCGGGAAGAGATCGGCGTGCATCCAGAACGCCCCCATCTCGAAATTGCGCTCCCCGTAATTCTTCTGATAGGCGATCCTCCCATAGGGGGCGACGCCGTCGATCTTGCCCGGCGTGAACGGATCGATTCCCGCGTGGGTCAGGAACCCGGCCCCCAGGGAGCGATAGCCGCCGAACTCGCCGTAGATCTCCTGATTGATCCACGTATAGCCGGTGAGGCCCAGGGTGGTCTGGGCCAGATTGCCGATCAGGGGGCCGGCCGCCGGGTGAGGCGGCAGGCTCGAACTGGTATAGGGAAATCCCCACGCCGCCAGGGTGTTGAAGGCGTCCTGCACGGTGGGGTTGTTGTTGAGGCTCAGGCCGAACACCGTGTTCGCCCCCCTTATCTTGCCCGTTGTCACCGCCCGGGCGTCCAGATTATCCCAGTGGAAGGCCTTGGCGACGCCATCGTAGGTGTTCTGGATGAACGCCCCGAAGTGCGATCCCACCCCGCCGGCCAGGAAAAGACTGATCTGATCGATGGCCACATTGTCGTTCGCCCCGAACGACGGGGCGGGGGGCGCCGGCTGGACCTTCGGTGTACGGACATAGGAAGCGGTGGCGAAAGCCGCCAGGGGCACGTTAAACTTCACCGCCCGGGTCGTGTAGCCGCGCAGCTTGAAGTTCCGCCCGAACGGCGTGAGCTGCGGCCCAAAGCCGCCCACGTGGCAGGCGTTGCACGGCTGGCCGGTCTGCGCCGCGAAGCTCGGCACCGCCAGAGCGCGCCCCGGCGCCCCGCCGAGGAGGGCCAGGGCGAGCAGGGCGATGTGGATCGGCGACGGCCACCAATCGGCTAAGCGCATCGTCGAGCCCCCGCGTCGGCCGGCTCAGCGCTTGCGCACGAAGAGGCCGCACCAGCCCGACGGGCTGATCGGGCCGGCCACGGTCTTGCAGGACGACGGCGGCTGCCAGTTCACGCAGAGCTCGCAGCGCTGGCCTCCCTTGGGCGTGGTCTGATAGCCGATATCCCCCGGGGCGAGTTTGGCGGGGGCCGCGGCGGCCCGCCCGGCGGCGAGGTTCGCCCCGAGGACCCCGGCCACTCCAGCCGCCAGAGCCATGTCGAACATCAATCGACGGCGCGATGGGCCGCGCCTCGCCACGTCCCGTGTATCGGGCATGAAAGGTCTCCTTTTTGCGGCGACGGCCAACCGGCCCGTCCTTACACGGTGGATTGCGGCCGCCACCGCGACGGTTCAATCGCCGAGAAAAAAATCACTGCAATTCCACCGGCCCCCGCGCGCCGCCGCTCGGAATGCACGGCGGTCCTTGGAGTCCGTTTGGAGATTCACCGCGGCATATCGAGCCACGCTCCGTTGGCGTCCCCGCACGCGGGGTGAGGGTCGAACGAGTCGAGAGCCGGGCTCTCGAGGAATTTCCAAACGGGCCCCTAGAAAAAGGCGGTGGCGCCGAGGGTGAGGGTCGGGTGGCTTTGCAGCTGTCCAGCCAGATAGTCCGTCCCCGGACGCACCGTCGTCCAGATGATTCGCACCTCGCCGCCCTTGAATTGCGCGGCCACCCCGGCGCGGAAATCGTACTGCTGGTAAGCGCTTTGCGGCCGGCCGGTCGCGCCGAAGGCCGCCAGGACGCCGGCATGGCCGAACACCCGCCATCGGCGCGCCGGGCGGAACGCCGCGCTGACATCGGCGTAAACGGTGCGGTAGCCCGTGCCAAAATAGTTGGGCGAATAGTAGACGTAGTAACTGAAATGTGCAGTGCTCAGACCGGTATACACTTGCGCATAATTAAGCACATATCGCTGATCGTAATATTTGCTGATGTTCTGATTGGTAATGCCAACGTCCCAGGTGTCGGCGGAATTCACCCGCCGCGAATAGCCGGCATATTCCACATGGCCGAGCATCTCCACGCCCGCCGTCGCGGTGTCCTCGGCGATCGCCGAGCCGCCCGCATAGAGACCGCTCGCGTGATCGTAGGCGATATCGAGGCTGAGGGTGGGCTTGCCGTCGCTCAAGGAAACGCCGCGATATTGGTAGTCCGACGTCAGGGAGGCGCTGGCGCTCACCTGGGCGTTGGCGGCGCTGGCAAAGCCCATGGCGAGGACCGCGCCGAGGCGATGAAACCGCCGGGTGGCCGGGCTACCGGCGGACCATCGCCGAAGTGTTAAGCCCGCGGGCGCAGGCGCAGTCACAAGGCCCGAACGCCTTGAGGAGCGTCGCGCAGGCGTCGATCGTCCCGCCGCCGGCCCGCGCCGCCACCAGGGCCGAGGCGC
>JALYTR010000232.1 GCA_030854165.1 Pseudomonadota bacterium
GGCCCGCATCGTAGTCAGATCGCAACCCAAGAGCCGGCATCGACAAACCTCCCTGCAATCAGCAGGGTGAATCACGGTTCGCCAACTTTGGGAATCCCCCCGAGTCACTTTCAGGGGCGATTGGTATCAGCCAATGTCATGGACGATTGGAGTGGCCAAGGCGCGGCGTCTATTTCTTCTTCGAGCCGAAAGAGATTCGACGCGAATCTGGCTGCGGGCCGCGTGTTGTTCGCGTTGGCACGCATGCGCTATCTCAGGGATCGTGTTCCTCGCTATGGAGCCGTCTCTCTCAACATCGAGGGTCGATGGCAGGGAGCGGGAATCATCGAGGTTCGATCTTCCGGTCTCTGGTCGGCGAAGCTTTATTGGCGCGAACGAGCCGTCGATTGCCGTCGTGGGGGATGTCCGGAACCTTGAAACAGGCCGCCGCATCGCTTGGTCGCGAGATTATGGACGTCCGCGCTGACGAGGCGCCGCTGGAGGCTGAGGTCAGTCGATATATCGGTGAAATGCCGTTTGTTTGGATCGACATCGGTGACAAACCGTCGTCGGAGAGCCTGCGCGGCGTGGTCGAGCGCAACAGCATCGGGCTCCTCAGCAATCACGCGCGGCCGCCTCTGGACGCGCCATCCGGTAGTTGGCTGGGGTTCGCGTCAGGGCGCGAGCCCGTCCGGAGCTCGGGATTGTGGAATTGCAATCATACTCGCGACCGCCACAGTTCGGATTTCACGGCGTGGCTTCATGCCTACGCCAGGGCGCGTTGAAATTTTAGTGACCGAGAGCATGACGATGGGCGCTCATCAAGGCGAGAATTACGATCGGGGCGCCAAATCCTAGGATAAAAGTGCCTATGATCAAGATCACTTTCCAAAGAGTTCGCATTATAGATCCAAAGAGTTCGCATTATAGACTCGGCGCGGCGCCACATAGGAGATGCAATGTTGGGTTATCACGAATTTGGCAATGATGAGAGCTATTTGCGTTGGCTGTCCGATCATCCAAATGGTTTCGTCCTCAACACGCGGAAGGAGCCGGCGCCGCGTTATATGGTTCTACATAGCGCGCGCTGCACAACGATTTCCCTTGCCGGCGCTCCCTATCGGGAGAGCGGCTACACGGAGCGCGCATACCGAAAAATCTGCAGCAATGAAATCTCTAACCTGCGCACTTGGGTCCGCTGCCATGGTCGCCTCGACGGTTCATTTTCAAAGGAATGTCGAAAATGCACGCCCGTCGAATGAGATCCGCCGCCTAGAAAATAGGAAATGCGCGATCGGGGTCGCCGACGCCATCAGAAGACCCGAACCGCCTGAGCTTCGATGCGCCGCCGGCGACGCGGGTGAATAGCGGCGCGCGTCATGAGATCGACCTTGGATCCCAATATCTCCTGCATCCGCTCGCGCAGGGCCGCCAGGCTGAACAGGGTGAAGCCGCGCGGGGTGGCGAGATCGAAGAAGGCATCGACATCGGAGCCGTCTCGCGCTTCATCCCGCGCCGCCGATCCAAAAAGGTAGAGCCGCGCGACGCCGGCGTGGCGCAGCTCCGACTCGTTGTCCCGAAGCAGGGTGACGTGGTCGCGTTGCATATCCAGCGCCCTTGGGGGTTCAACCTTGACTGTCGTCTACAACGGGGGCCTTCGCGGCTTTCTTGGCCTTATCCAATAGATATTATCGACCAAAACCGCCTGATTGTCACCCGTGGACGCGCCGGGCAATACGGCGACAGGTTATCTCGGCCCCCCCACGCGTCTTTACCCGTCCAAACCCGCCTTTGCCGCCAGCTCGATGCTGCGCGGCGCCGCCAGGCCGCCGAAGCGCCGGTCGATCTCGATCAGCCGTTTTCGCGCCTCGTCCCGCTTGCCGCCGGCGATGAGCGCTTCAGCCTGGGCCAACTTCGCCGCCAGGTCCTTTTCCATCCGAGCCCGGCAGGCGGCGAGCCGCTTCGGGTCCGGCCGCGCCGGCTTGGCGAGCGCATCGAGCGCCCGCGCCAGGGCGCCCGAACCGGCCGCCTCGTGGCCGACCAGGGGGGTGACCTCGTCGTCCACGTTGAAGACGCACCCTTCGCGCATCGACTGCTGGCTGGCCACGTCCTTGTCGAGCACGGCGAAGTCCCTGGCCCCGGTGACATAGACGAGGCGGCTGGAAGCCTGGAAGCGCGCGAAGAGGTCGGCGGGGGGCAAGGCAGGATCGCCCTCGCCGATCGGATCGCTGCCGGCGTTCAGCAGGGCGCCGGCAAACAGATCCGGATAGCCAAGCGCCAGGCGCATCGCCACCCGTGACCCCCCCGACAATCCAGCGACAAACACCCGCTCGGGATTCACCGGATACTTCGCCATGATGTTCGCCGCGGCGAGGAGGGCCAGGGGCGCGCGGCGGCTGAACGGGCTCGCCGCGTTGCCCGACGCCGTGGCGCTGACGAAGATCACCCAGTCCCGATCCAGCACCGGGCCCAGCCCTGGGGCAGGCCGCCGCTCTCCCACGGCGCCACGAACACCAGCAGCCCATAGCCGCCGGTCGGCGCGCGCGCCGGCGCATAGACGGTGAACCGCTCGCGCGTCAGGTCGATCGGCTGGATGGCGAGCGCCTTGCCCGACCTGGCCAGAATCGCCGGAATCCGCGCCGCCGTCAGCGGACTGAGCAGCCGGCGCGCCAGTTCGGCGTTGCTCGAAAGGGGCGTGTAGGCGTCGAACACCACGCCGCTCCGCAGTTCGCCCGCCAGCGGCGACGCCGCATGGGCGAGCGCGAAAGCCGCGACGAGGCCCAGGCCAATCGCCGCCACGCGAGCTTGTCTGGCCAGAATGCGCCGTGAACCCTTCATGCCCCAGCTATAGAGCTTCCCCGTTGAACTGGCGGCCAAATCGCCTAACTTTCCCTCACCAATCCCCAAGGAGCCTACCCCATGAACACCGTCGCGGTCACCGACGCCTCATTCGAGACCGATGTCCTGAAATCGGCCACCCCGGTGCTAGTGGATTTCTGGGCCGAATGGTGCGGGCCGTGCAAGCAGATCGGGCCGGCCCTGGAGCAGATCGCCCAGGAGCTGGGCGCGGCGCTCACCGTCGCCAAGCTCAACATCGAGGAAAGCCCCACCACTCCCTCGCGCTACGGGGTGCGCGGCATTCCCACCATGATGCTGTTCAAGGACGGCCAGATGACCTCGATGAAGGTCGGCGCCATGCCCAAGCAGAAGATTCTCGACTGGCTCTCGGAGACCGGGGTCAAGGCGGCGGCCTGACCGGCGACGCGTTTCTACGTCGGCCAGGTTTCCCGGCTCATGGCCAGGATGTCGCCGATGAACTGCAGGGAGCCGCAGACGAGGATGTGCGGCGCGGCGCCTGGCGCATCGAGCGCGCGGTCCAGGGCGGCCTTCACCCCATCGGCCGGTTCGACGGCCAACCCGACCGAACGGGCCGCCTCCGCCAAGGCGCTTGCCGGCACGGCGCTTTCGGAGTCGAAGGCGGTGGTGAAAACCTGGGGCGCGAGGCCGGCGAAGGGCTGGAGGAATCCCGCCGCATCCTTGCGCGCCAGCATGCCGACGATCAGCGCCAGAGGCCGGCCATCGCGGGCGACCAGGCTCTCGCACGTCGCAGCCAGCGCCCGTCCGGCATGAGGATTGTGGCCGCCGTCCAGCCACAGATCGGCCCCCCGCCTGGCCGCCGCCAGGCCCAGGGGTCCGGCGGTCAGGCGCTGCAAGCGTCCCGGCCACGCCGCGGAGGCCACCCCCGCCGCGATGGCCGCCTCATCGATGCGTGGGTCGCCCAGCGCCAGAATCGCCGCCGCCGCGAGGCCGGCGTTGGCGAACTGGTGCTCGCCGATCAGCCTGGGGGCGGGCAGATCGAGCAGCCGATCGGCCAGTTGAAGCCGCAGGCGCCCATGGTCCTCGAAAGCCTCGATGTCACGGTCCATCAGGGTGAGGGGCGCGCCCAGCCGCGCCGCCTCCGCCTCGATCGTCTCCAGCGCTTCGGGGGGCTGGCGGGCGACGACCACCGGCCGGCCGGCCTTGATGACGCCCGCCTTTTCCCAGGCGATCCTGGCCAGCTCCGGCCCCAGCATTTCCAGGTGGTCGTAGTCCACCGGGGTGATGACGCTCACCGCCGGGGCGGCGAACACATTGGTGGCGTCGAACCGGCCGCCCAGCCCCACCTCGACGATGTTGAGATCCGCCGGGGCCAGTGCGAAGGCGTGGAAGGCCAGGGCGGTGGCGATCTCGAAGAAGCTGATGGGCTGGCCCTGGTTGGCGCGCTCCACCTCGTCGATGCGCCGGGAGAGTTCATCGTCGTCGATGAGGCGGCCGGCGATCCGGATGCGCTCGGAAAAGCGCACCAGATGCGGCGAGGTCAGGACATTGACCGTGAGACCGGCGGCCTCGGCGATGGCGCGCAGAAAGGCGGTGGTCGATCCCTTGCCATTGGTGCCGGCCACGTGGATCACCGGTCCCATTCGATCCTGCGGCCGTCCCAGCGCTTCCAGCAGCCGCTCGATCCGGCCGGTGGAAAGGTCGATCAGGGTCGGGTGCAGGGCGCGCAGCCGGGCGATCACCCCGTCGGAGGCGCGGATGGGGTCGTGGTCGTGGATCATTTGGTGTTGTGGTTCCAGTACGCCTCT
>JALYTR010000008.1 GCA_030854165.1 Pseudomonadota bacterium
GCGCCCCGGCGGGCCGCGCGTCCGCCAGGCCCTGGGCGGCGAGAGCGATGCGCCGAGCCTGGCGGGCGGAGAGCGTTTCAGGCACGCTGGAGGCGCGATTGATATTCACACCGTTCTGGAGCGGACGATAGGATCGTGACAGACGCGCCCCTCCACCCCTTCGGGGTCCTCCTCCCCCATGAAGAATGGGGGAGGATCAAGCCGCTCAAATCCTCCCCCGCTCGTTTGCGGGGGAGGGGGACCCCGAAGGGGTGGAGGGGGCAAGGCAAAGAGCGCCGGCGCGTCGGTCGCGCCGACATCCGCCGAGCGAATTGGCGAAACTCGGCAAGCACAGACACTCCCTCAAAGGTGATCCAGCACCGGTTTGGGCTTATAGGGCTTCTCCAGCGTCTTCACCTCCTCGGCGGTGAGTTTCAGCGACAGCGCCGCCACCGCATCGTCCAGATGATGGGCCTTGGAGGCGCCGACGATCGGGGCGGTGATGGCCGGGTTCCTCAGCACCCAGGCGAGCGCCACCTGGGTGTTGGAGACGCCGCGCGCCTTGGCGACGGTTTCCACCGCGCCCACCACCGCGTGGTCGGCTTCGCGGTAGTAGAGGCGGGGGGAAAATTCGTCGGAGCGGGCGCGTTCCGTCTCGCCCTCGCCGGGCTTGGGGCGCCCGCCGGCCAGGAAGCCGCGCGCCAGGGGCGACCACGGGATGACCCCTATCCCCTGGTCGCGGCAGAGCGGCAGCATCTCCCGCTCTTCCTCGCGATAGACGAGGTTGTATTGCGGCTGCATGGAAACGAACGGCGTCCAGCCGTTGGCCCGCGAAACGCTCAGCATCTTCATGAATTGCCAAGCGTACATGGACGAGGCGCCGATGTAGCGGGCCTTGCCGGCGCGGACCACGTCGTTCAGCGCCTCCAGGGTCTCCTCGATCGGCGTGTCGGGATCGAAGCGGTGGATCTGGTAGAGATCGACGTAATCGACGTTAAGGCGCGAGAGGCTGGCGTCGATGGCGGCGAGGATGTGCTTGCGCGACAGGCCGCGGTCGTTGGGGCCCTCGCCCATGGGGTTGAAGACCTTGGTGGCGATGACCACCTCGTCGCGCCTGGCGTAGTGTTTGAGCGCCTTGCCGGTCACCCGCTCGCTTTCGCCCACCGAATACATGTCGGCGGTGTCGAAGAAGTTGATCCCCGCCTCCAGTCCCGCCTTGAAGAAGGGCAGGGAAGCCTCTTCGTCCAGCACCCAGGGGCGCCATTTGGAGCTGCCGTAGGTCATGCAGCCCAGGCACAGGCGCGAAACCTTCAGGCCGCTCGTTCCCAGTCGGACGTAGTCCATCGGCGTGAACTTTCTACTTGGCCAGCCGGCCGTCGCCGATCGCGTTCTCTTCGAAGCCGAACACGATCCTGGGGTCGGGCGCATCGATTTTGGCGGATACGTCGGCCGGCGCCAGGGCCTGCAACAGGTGGCGCATGACGTTGAGGCGGGCGGTCTTCTTGTGGTCGGCGCGCACACAGGTCCATGGCGCGATGGCGGTGTGGGTGCGGCACAGCATCTCGTTTCGCGCCGCCGAATAGGCCTTCCACTTCTTCTGCGCCACGCCGTCGAGATCGCTGACCTTGAGCGCCTTCAGGGGGTCGTCGCGGCGGGCGTCGAGTCGCGAGGCCTGCTCTTTTTTCGAGATGTCCAGCCACAGCTTGACCAGGCGGATGTCGGCCTCTTCCAGCATCCGCTCCAGGGCCGGAACGTCGCGCAGGAAATCCTCGGTCTCGCGCGGCGTACAAAAACCCATCACCGGCTCGACCCCGGCGCGATTGTACCAGGAGCGGTTGAAGATCACCAGGTCGCCGGCCGCCGGCAAGTGGGGGATGTAGCGCTGGAAATACCACTCGCTGCGCTGGCGGTCGGAGGGCTTGGGCAGGGCGACGATGCGCGTGTTGCGGGCCGCCAGGTGCTCGGCGATTCGCTTGATCGTGCCGTCCTTGCCCGCCCCGTCGCGGCCCTCGAAGATGACCAGGGCTTTCGCGCCGCTCTTCACCGCCCATTTCTGGTAGCGAACCAGGGCGATCTGGAGCTTGCGCAGGTCGCTCTGATAGTCCGTCATCTTGGCCATGAAGGCCAGCATAGCCGAACCGGAGCCCGATGTGATCCGCCTTTTCGTTCCCGACGATCTGGGGGTCGATGCCGAGGTCGTCCCCACGCCCGATCAGGCCCGCTATCTGACCGTCGTGATGCGCCTTGGCGCGGGCGACGAGGTGCTCCTCTTCAACGGGCGCGACGGCGAATGGCGGGCGCGGCTGGCCCTGGGCACCAGGCGCGAGTGCCGCCTCCTCTCCGTGGCGCCCGCGCGTCCGCAAGCCATCGGCCCCGACCTGGATCTCGTCGTCGCCCTGGTCAAGCGCCCAAGGCTCGAAACCATCGTCGAAAAGGCCGCCGAACTGGGGGCGCGGCGCGTGGCGCCGACGGTCACCGAACGCACCAGCCCCGGCCGCGCCAATCTCGGGCGTCTCACCGCCATCGCCGTCGAGGCCGCCGAGCAGACCGGCCGGCTGGACGTCCCGGAGGTCCTGCCGCCGCGCACGCTCGCCAAGGTGCTGGCCGATTGGCGCCCCGAGCGGCGGCTGATGTTCTGCGACGAAGGGGGGGAAGCGCCGCCCGCCCTGGACGCCCTCGCCGGCGCCGCTGGCGGTCCCTGGGCCATATTGATCGGTCCCGAAGGCGGCTTCTCGCCGGCCGAGCGAGCTCGCGTCCGCGCCCTGGCCGCCGCCGTTCCCGTCTCGTTGGGTCCGCGCATCCTGCGGGCCGACACCGCCGCCATCGCCGCCATGACCCTGTGGCAGGCGTGTCTGGGCGACGGGAGGGCTTGAGGTTCGCCGGCCGGGCGCCCAAGTCACCTTGACCTGAAAAGGCATGGGACGAGGGTGAGCGATGGCCGAGACGGTTTGCGACGACCGCCCCCTCACGCTTGAGGATCTGACCGCCTGGTTCGCGGCCGGCGGCAAGCCCGCCGCCGATTTCCGGGTCGGGGCGGAACATGAGAAGTTCGTCTTTCGGCTCGGTAGCCACGCGCCCGTCCCTTACGAAGGCGAGGCCGGCATCCGCGCGCTCCTCGAAGGATTAATGCGGTTCGGCTGGGCCGGGACCTATGAGATGAACGCGGCGGGCGGCGAGACCCTGATCGGCCTTTCCCGCGGCATGGCCAACATCAGCCTGGAGCCCGGCGGCCAGTTCGAGCTTTCGGGCGCTCCCCTCCATTCCATGCACGACATCTGCGAGGAGACCGGCCAGCACCTCGAAGAGGTCAAGGCGGTGGCCGACGAACTGGGCCTGGGATTCCTGGGCCTGGGCTTTTCGCCCATCTGGCGTCGCGACCAGGTTCCGATCATGCCCAAGGGCCGCTACCAGATCATGCGCCGCTACATGCCCAAGGTCGGGGGCTTGGGCCTGGACATGATGCTCCGCACCTGCACCGTGCAGGCCAACCTCGATTTCGCCGACGAGGCCGACATGGCGGCCAAGTTCCGGGTCAGCCTGGCCCTGCAGCCCATCGTCACCGCTCTGTTCGCCAACTCGCCGTTCACCGAAGGGCGGCCCAACGGCTTCCTGACGGCCCGGGCCAATGTGTGGACCGATACCGACGCCGATCGCACCGGCATGCTGGATTTCGTGTTCGACGACGGGTTTGGCTTCGACTCCTACGCCCGTTATGCGCTCGACGTGCCGATGTATTTCGTCAAGCGCGAGGGCCGTTACATCGATGTCGCCGGCCGCTCCTTCCGCGCCTTCATGGACGGCAGGCTCGCCGAACTGCCCGGCGAGCGGGCGACGATCGCCGACTGGGTCGATCACACCAGCACCATCTTTCCCGAGGTGCGCCTCAAGCAGTATCTGGAAATGCGCGGCGCCGACGCCGGCCCGTGGTCACGCCTCTGCGCCCTGCCCGCCTTGTGGGCCGGCATCCTCTACGATCCGGATGCCCAGGGCGCGGCGTGGGATCTGTGCCGGCATTGGACGGCGGAGGATCGCGCCAAGCTGCGCGGTGACGTGGCGCGCCTGGGCCTCAAGGCGACCGTGGCCGGCCGCTCGGTGCAGGATCTCGCGAGGGCCATGCTCGCCCTCGCCCACCAGGGCCTCAAACGCCGAAACCGCCTCTCCGCCGGCATGGTCGACGAGACCGGCTACCTCGCCGAACTCGAAGACATCGCCGACACCGGCGTCACCGCCGCCGAACGCCTGCTGGAACTCTATCATGGCCCGTGGGAGGGGGACGCGAGCCGGGTGTTCGAGGCGTGCGCATATTGAAGCGGGCGCTTCCCAGGGTGCCCCCTGCAATCAGGTTTCACTCCGGATCATCTGCCTTCGCTTCCTGACGCCTCCGCGCCCAATCACGCGATCGCGCTCAATCCCTTGGCCTCCACCAGATTGAGCAGCTTGAGCGAGGGTCCGTTGGGGCGCTTTTCGCCCCGCTCCCATTTGCTCACCGCGTCCTTGCGCACGTTCAGATAGTGGGCGAACACCGGTTGAGAGACCTTTTCGCGTTCACGCAGCGCCCGAATGTCTTTGGGGCCCATCGCCTTAACAGGCGTCAGGCAAAGGCTGTCGAATTCCCGCATCGTCGCTTTTTCGATCAAACCGGCGCCATGGAGGCCCGCGGCGGTCCGGTGAACCGACCGGAGGATTCTGGAACCGGCTTTGCTCGTCGCTTTGCTCATCTTTCGTTTCCTACTTCACTTCCGCCAGTTCACCGGCCTTGATCGCCGCTTCCAAAGCCGCCGGAATCCCGCCCCGACGCTCGGCGGCATAGCCCTTAGGACTATGACGTCAAGACAGATCGATCCAAAGAAGGGCTGTGTGTGCGCCGGCGAGGCGCGCTGCGCGCCTTGGGCCCTGAAAAATCGGTCCTTGCTGAACCTATCGATCCGCGTCTAGTTTACCCTAAGGGACGGACGAAGGGTCCGCCCCATTAGGGAAAATTCTGGCCGCGGGACATGTCGTCGTGGGCCGCGCGAATCGAGGAAAGCGCGTCTCCAGTGTGCGTTGTGCCCGTGAGTTGAGAGCCTTCGCTTAAGAGGAAACGTCAAAGATGTCATCAACTAGCGTATTTTCATCGGTTGGCGGGCTCGCCGCCGGGATTTGTCTGGTCTGCGCCGGCGGGACCGCACTGGCTCAACAGGCGCCGCGTGCGCCCGACACGGAGCGGGCCGTCCCACGGTTCGCGGTGTTGCCGGCGACGCATCCGGAACTCGCCGTGCGCACGTCGGGTGGACTTACCACCTGGAACTTCGCCTACAACTATCAGGGCTCGAACTACAACGAGACCTTCGTCGGCAACGCGCCCAGCGGAGCGGCCTCGACCACCCCCTCCTTCGTCATTCCGCTGAAGCTCATTGTCAGCGGCCAGACGTTCAGCACCTCGACCATCCAGTCGAACGGAAAGAGCGCCCTTACCGACACCACGTCGTCCCCGATCTTTCAGAGCGAGATCGACTTCCAGGAAGCCGGTGTCAATCTAGGGACGACCCAGTATATCGATGCCTACGAGCGCGAGAGCTTCTGGCCGACCGTAGCGGGTAATCCCGGCTACCACGTGCTGCTCGGCGCGCCCACGGTGTTGCCGGAAGTGACGCTGCGCGTGCCCAGGTCGAGTGGGCATGTCGGGACCGAATTCGGGGTCAGGGTCGCCCTGGTGGACATCAACTACATCGACAGCCAGATCAACAACTATCTCGCCGCGCACTCCCAGATAACGGCCGCGTCAATCCCGGTGTTCGAGACTTACAACACCTATCTGACCTCGGGCGGCTGCTGCATCGGCGGCTATCACTCGGCCAATGGCGCGCAAAGCTACATGCAGTTCAGCTACATCGGCAAATCAGGGGCCTTCGCGCAGGACGTTTCGGCCCTCTCCCACGAAATGGGCGAATGGCTGAGCGATCCGTTCACGGTCAACAACTCGCCGTGCGGCATCTACGAAAACGGCGATCCGCTGGAAAACGAGCCCAACTACGGCGACTACGCCTATGTGGTCGGCGGGCTGATGACCTATCACCTTCAGGATCTGGCCCAGCCCCCCTATTTCGGCGCGCCCGCCTCGACGACCCTGAACGGCCGGGCGACCTTCCAGGGCACCAGTCTTTCGGTGTGCCAGAACGGCGCTTAAGTTCGAGAAAGCCAAAACCTTCGATCGGCGGGACTTTTCGATCCCCGCGCCGGCGAGCCGGTGAGAAGGCCCCCGCGGGGGCCTTCTTCGATTCGAGGGGACTCTTAAGCCGCCGCCAGGGCCTTCTTGGTGGCGTCCGACGGCGGTTCGGCCCGGCGTTTGGCCGGCGCGGAAAAGCGCAGGACGCCGTCGTTCACCGTGCCGCCGCGCAGATAGAAGAGATCCTTGACGTAGTTCTGGTGCGCCAGCCAGGGCGCGCTGGGTCCCATCTTGGGGAAGCGCTCAAGGGCCCGCTGGATATAGCCAGACGAAAAGTCGAACCACGGCGCCGGCGCCATGTCCGGATCGTCGTTCACCGGCCGCACTTGCGTGAATCGCCCACGGTCCATGTGATTGAGGATGCGGCAGACGTGCTTGGCGATCAGGTCCGCCTTCAGGGTCCACGAGGCGTTGATGTAGCCAAACACCGAGGCGAGATTGGGGACCCCGCTGTACATCATGCCCTTGTAGTTGAAGGTCTTGCCGAAATCGACGGGCGCGCCATCGACCGTGAAGGGCGCGCCGCTCAGGACCTGCATGTCGAGCCCGGTGGCGGCGACGACGATGTCGGCCTCCAGCACCTTGCCGGACTTCAGCACTATCCCCGCGGCGGTGAACCGTTCGATATGGTCGGTGACCACTTCGGCCGCGCCGGTCTTGAGGGCCTCGAACAAATCGGAATCGGGGACCAGACACAGCCGTTGGGTCCAGGGATTGTAGGTCGGGGTGAAATGAGTATCGACATCGTAGTCGGGGCCGAGCGCGTCGCGCGCCATGTCGATGATGGCCTTCTTGGTCGCCGCCGGCTTCTTGCGGGCGACATTGTAGATGTGCATCTGGAAGAGCACATTTCGCCAGCGGACGATGTCGTAGGCGAGCTTGGCCGGCAGCCACTTGCGCAGGCGATTGGCGAAGGCGTCCTCGCCCGGGCGCGACACCACATAGGTGGGCGAACGCTGCAGCATGGTC
The DNA here is from genome assembly GCA_030854165.1 of Pseudomonadota bacterium. Classification (GTDB taxonomy): domain Bacteria; phylum Pseudomonadota; class Alphaproteobacteria; order Caulobacterales; family Caulobacteraceae; genus Acaudatibacter. The sequence continues at coordinate 7,154 of JALYTR010000008.1, forward strand.
ACATGGGCCGCCGTCTCCGCCATGGCCGGAACCAGGGTGACCGCCGTCGCGCCGCTGCCGATCACCACCACGCGCTTGCCGGCGTAGTCGAGATCCTTGGGCCAGAACTGCGGTTCGATGACCGGTCCGGCGAAACGTTCCTCGTCCGGAAAACGCGGCCGGTAGCCCTGGGCGTAGTTGTAGTAGCCGGTGCACATGAACAGGAAATTGCAGGTGGCGCGCGCCGCCGCCCGGTCGGAACCCTGTTCATAGTCTACCGTCCAGCACGATGTCTCCGAACACCAGGCCGCGCCGGTCACCTTGTGCCCGTAGCGGATGTGCCGGTCGATGCCGAATTGGCGGGACGTTTCCTCCAGATACTCGAGGATCGACGGCCCGTCGGCGATCGCCTTGGCGCGGGTCCACGGCTTGAACGCATAACCCAGGGTGAACATGTCGGAATCCGATCGGATTCCCGGATAGCGGAACAGATCCCACGTCCCGCCCAGGGCCGCGCGGCCCTCGAAGATGGCGTAGGTGCGGCCGGGACAGAGAGTCTGGAGGTGGTAGCCGGCCCCGATGCCGGAAATGCCGGCCCCGACCACCAGGACGTCAAAATGCTCCATCGCCGTTTCCATCGCCCTATCGCCGCCTGCCTTCATACCCGCCCCGTCACAGGCAGCAAGGCGCCGGTGATCGCCGAGGCGTCTTCGCCGGCCAGGAACAGGATGACCCGCGCCGCCTCCGCCAGCGAGACCGAGGCGGCGGGGTCGGCCCCCGGCATGTCGGCGCGGTTGGCGGGCGTGTCGAGGATCGAGGGGAGGATGGCGTTCACCCGCACCCTTCCCTTCCACTCCTCGGCCAGGGCCTCGGTCAGCCGGTGGACGCCGGCCTTGGCCGCCGCATAGGCGCCCATGCCCGCGGCGGCCTTGACGGCGCCCATCGCGCCAACATTGACGATGGCCCCGCGACCAGACGCCGCGAGATGGGGCAGAGCCGCCTTCGACGCCGCCGCCGCCGTCAGCACATTCATGGCGTAGAGCGCGGCCCAACTCTCGAACGGCCCGTCGGCCAGGGTCTGCCAGCGGAAACCTCCCGCCACATTGACCAGAGCGTCCAGTCGTCCGAACCGCGCCACGACCGCCCCCACGGCGCGCGCCGCCGCCGCCGGATCGGCCAGATCGACGCCGCCGATCCGGAAAGCCCCCTCATCGGCGCCAGGCGGCGTCGCGGCATGGTCGATGGCCGCCGCTTCCCAGCCCGCCCCGCGGGCCGCTTCGATCACCGCCCGCCCCAGAAACCCGGAACCGCCAGTGACCGCCATGACCGCGCCGGCCATCAGGTCCGCTCCCGCCCGCCCGGCTGGCGGTCGGGGTGGGCGGCCTGGAAGGCGGGGTGGGCGGCGGCGCGGGCGGCGACGGCGGCAAGGGCCGGATAGGCGGTCATATCGACCTCGAAGCGGCTCGACGACCAGATCTGCGGGATCAGGCAGCAGTCGGCCAGGGTGGGCCTGTCGCCGAAGGCGAAGCCGGCCCCGTGACGGGCAACCATGGACTCCAGGGCGGCGAAGCCGTCCTCGATCCAACGGGCGCCCCAGGTCCGCTGCGCCGGCGAGCCCATGGGAAAGCCCAGATCGACCAGCGTCTGAAGGACGCGCAGATTGTTCAGGGGATGGATGTCGCAGGCGACGATGGCGGCCATGGCGCGGACGATGGCGCGACTCTCCGGATCGGGCGGCAAGAGGTGGGGTTCGGGATGGGTCTCCTCCAGCCATTCGAGAATGGCCACGCTCTGGGTGAGGACGGCGCCGCCGGTCTCCAGAGCGGGAACCAGGCCCTGACGATTGAGGACGCGGTAGGCCTCGCCGCGTTGCTCGGCCCCCCGCAGATTGACCGGCGCGTCCTCGAAGGCCAGCCCTTTGAGATGAAGGGCGATGCGCACCCGGTAGGGGGCGGTGGCGCGCCAGTAGCCGTGCAGGATCAGGGGCGCCATGGCGGCCTTCAAGTGATGGTGAAATCCAGCGCGCCCACCGCCTCGATCTCGGCATGGACGGCGTCGCCGCGCGCCAGGGGGCCGACCCCTTCGGGGGTGCCAGTGAAGATCAGGTCGCCGGGGGTGAGCCGCCAGAGGCACGACGCCTGGGCGATGATCTCGGCGACGTTCCAGATCATGTCGGCCACCACCGCCCGCTGGCGCACAGCGCCACCCACGGCGAGCAGGATGCGGCCTTGGGGAGGCGGCCCGTCGGCGGGTCGGATGGCGCTCAGGGGCGCGGAGCGGTCGAAGCCCTTGGCGGCCTCCCACGGCTGACTCTTGGCGCGGGCCGCGGCCTGCAGGTCGCGGCGGGTCAGATCGACGCCGACCGCGTAGCCGAAGACGAGGCCAAGGGCGCCGTCCACCGCGATGTCCGCCCCGCCGCCTCCCAGGGCCACCACCAGTTCGACCTCGTGGTGGAAATCGGCGGTGGCGGCGGGATAGGTGATGGGGCCGCCCAAGGGGACAACGGCGTCGGCCGGCTTGGCGAAGAAGAACGGCGGATCGCGATCCTCGCCGCCCATCTCGCGTCGATGCGCGGCATAGTTGCGCCCGACACAGAGGATGCGGCGAACCGGGAAGAGGCTGTCCGATCCGATCACCGGAACGGTGGGTTGGGCAGGCGGCGCAAAGACGTAGGCGGTCATGGACGAGGCCTAACGCCATGAGGCGGGATTGGAAAGAGGCGCCAGGGGCGCCGCCCACCCTTCGCCACATCGCCAACCTAACCGTTGTTTCACTTGCCGTATGGGCGAGGAGCGTGTTTTGCCGGAACTCTCTTATTCACGGGGCAGAGCGCCATGCTGATCGTCGAGGCCCTGAGCCACGTCTACCCGGGCGGCGTCAAGGCGCTGGACGATGTCAATCTGACCATCCGCAAAGGGCTCTATGGGCTTTTGGGCCCCAACGGGGCCGGCAAGTCGACCCTGATGCGCATCGTCGCCACCCTGCAGGCGCCGAGCGCCGGTTTCGTGCGGTTTGACGATATCGACGTCCTGAAGAACCCGGAGGCCCTGCGCCGGCGCCTGGGCTATCTGCCGCAGGATTTCGGGGTCTATCCGCGCGTTTCGGCGCTGGAGATGCTGGACCATATCGCGGTGCTCAAGGGCCTGGCGGATCGCCACGAACGCAAGGCGGCGGTGGACGGCCTGCTTCAGCGGGTGAATCTGTGGGACTGGCGCAAGCGGGCCCTGGCGGGATTTTCCGGCGGCATGCGCCAGCGGTTCGGCATCGCCCAGGCCCTGATTGGCGCGCCCGCCTTGATCGTGGTGGATGAACCAACCGCCGGCCTCGACCCGGAGGAGCGCAACCGTTTTCTGGATCTGCTTTCGGAGATCGGCGAGAATGTCGTGGTCCTGCTGTCGACGCACATCGTCGCCGACGTGGCCGATCTCTGCCCCGCCATGGCGATCATCTGCGAGGGCAGGATCGTGCGCGAGGGCGCGCCGGGGACCCTGATGGCGAGCCTTGCCGGGCGCATCTGGATGAAGAGCGTGGACAAGGAGGCGCTGGCCGCCGTCCGCGCCGCCCACCAGGTTATCTCCACCCGCCGGATCGCCGGACGCACCGTGGTCCACGTCCTGGCCGACGCCGATCCGGGCGAGGGTTTCGCGCCGACGCCGGGCGGCCTGGACGATGTCTATTTCGCCACCCTGGCCAACACCGCGCGGGCCGCGTGACGAGCGAGCGCATAGGGCGCGCGCGGTCTCTGTTCGCGAAGGTCGCCGCCTTCGAGTTCCGCCACCAGGCGCGCTCGCCGCTGTTCTGGATCGTCAGCGGGGTCTTTTTCCTGCTCGTCTTCGGTTTCATGGCCAGCGACCAGATTCACATCAGCGACACCGCCAATGTGCATAAGAACGGGCCGTTCTCGATCGGACAGACCCATCTGATCATGGCGCTGTTCTACATGTTCGTGGCCACCGCCTTCGTCGCCGGGGCGGTGACGCGGGACGACGAGACCGGCTTTGGCCCCATTGTCCGCGCCACCCCCATGAGCAAGTTCGACTACCTTTACGGCCGGTTCGCTGGGGCCTTCGCGGCCGTGGCTCTTTCGTTCCTGGCCGTGACGACGGCGATGATGGTGGGCGCGTTGCCGCCGTGGCTCGATCCGGACGGGCTGGGCCCCTTCCGCGGCGACGCCTACGCGTTCGCCTATTTCGTCCTGGCCCTGCCGTCTCTCTTCTTTACCTCCGCCCTGTTCTTCGCGGTGGCGAGTTGGGCGAAATCCATGGCGTGGACCTTTGTCGCGGTGATCGCGGTAATCGCACTCTACGTCATCGCCAACATCGCCTTTGGCAAGCCGGACGTGGAGCCGCTGCTGGCGCGCTGGGATCCGTTCGGCCTGTTCGCCTTCGACGTGGCCACCACCTATTGGACGGCCGCCGACCGCAATACCCTGCTGCCGGCCTTCCACGGCGCATTCCTGTTCAACCGGCTGTTCACCCTGGGGCTCGGGCTGGGGTTCCTGGCTCTGGCCTATCCGCTCTGCCGCTATCGGGAGGCCCCGGGGAGGGCTTTGGCCGCACCGCCCGCTCCGTCCGCCGCGCCGGCCATGCCGGCCGCCGCCCCAGCGCCCATCGCGCCCCGGTTTGGCGGCAAGGCGGCCCTCGCCCAGTTCGTCGCACGCACCCGGTTCGACATCGGCCAGGTGGTGGGAAGTCCGGTGTTCTGGGTCATCCTGGGCCTTGGCCTCGCCAACGCCGCTGGCGCCCTGTGGTCGACCACCGACGACACGCCGTATGGCGGAGCGCTGCTGCCGGTGACGCGTATCCTGATTCCGGTCCTGGACGGCAGCTTCCGGATCTTCGCCATGGTGATCGCCGCCTATTACGCCGGCGAACTGGTGTGGCGCGACCGCGACCGGCGCGTCCATGAGATGATCGACGCGACCCCCGCGCCGGACTGGACCTTCGTCATCCCAAAGACGGCCGCGGTGGCCCTGGTCCTGATCGCCACGGTCCTGGCCAGCATCGCCGCGGCGCTGATCGTCCAGGCGGCCAAGGGATATTACCACTTCGAGCTCGGCAAATACCTGCTGTGGTATCTCGTTCCGCAATCGGCCGACCTGATCGTCCTGGCCGCTCTGGCGGTGTTCCTGCAGACCCTCAGCCCTAGCAAGTTCGTCGGCTGGGGGCTGATGCTGCTCTATATTGTCGCCCTGTTCGCCCTGCCCGGCCTGGGCGTGGAACACAACCTGATCGTCTTCGGAGGGGTGAACCCGGTCCCCCTTTCGGACATGAACGGCCAGGGCCGCTTCTGGATCGGGGCCTGGTGGTTTCGGCTCTACTGGGGCGCGGCCTCGCTCATCCTGCTCATCGCCGCCTACGCCTTGTGGCGGCGGGGAACGGAGACGCGCTTCTCGCCCCGCCTGGCGCGCGCGCCCGATCGCCTGAAGGGTCCGGCGGGGGTTCTGGCCGTGGCGAGCGTGGCCGTCCTGCTTGGCTCGGGCGCTTTCATCTTTCTGAACACGGACATCTGGAACCCTTATCGCACCCAGATCGGCGACGACCGCTGGATGGCGGCCTACGAGCGGACCCTGTTGCCGTACGAGACCGTCCCGCAGCCGAGCGTGATCGCCGTGCGCCTGAATGTGGTCATAGACCCGCGCCGGCCGATGCTGGAGGCGCGCGGCGACTATGTGCTCGAGAACAAGACCGCGGCGCCCCTGCGCCGGGTGCACGTCCGCTTCGCCCGCGACCTTGAAGTGCGGGCGCTGAGCGTCCAGGGCGCGCGCGCCATCAAGACCTACGAGCGGTTCAACTATCGCATCTTCACCTTCGATACGCCCATGGCGCCGGGCGAGCGACGGACGCTCGCCTTCGACACCCTGCTTACCGAGCGAGGCTTCCGCACGTCGCGGCGCGTCACCCGCGATCTGACCAGCGTGGTCGCCAACGGAACCTTCGTCGATTCCATCGCCATCGCCCCAGCGATCGGCATGACCCGTGACAATCTGCTCACCGATCGCGCCAAGCGGCGCAAATATGGCCTGCCCGCCGAGCTCCATCGCGCGCCGCTGGGCGATGAGGCCTCGCGGGCCAATTCATATATCGGCCACGGCGGCTGGGTCAGCGCCGACATCACCGTCACCACCGACGCCGACCAGACTCCCATCGCCCCCGGCTACAAGGTTTTCGATGAGATCCGCGGCGCCCGGCGAACGGCGCGCTTCGTCACCGAGGCGCCCATCCTGCAGTTCTTCTCTATTCAGTCGGCCCGCTACGCGGTGCGCGCCGAGCGCTACAAGGGGATCGAGCTGGCGGTCTATTTCGATCCCGCGCACGGCGCCAACGTGGCGCGCATGCTGCGCGCCCTGGAGGCGTCCCTCGACTACTACCAGGCCAATTTCAGCCCCTATCAGTTCCGCCAGGCGCGCATCGTCGAGTTTCCCGACTATGCCCAGTTCGCCCAGTCCTTCGCCGGAACCTTTCCCTGGTCGGAAGGCCTGGGCTTCATCGCCGATTGCCGCGATCCGCGCCGCATCGATCTGGTGACCTATGTGGCCGCCCACGAGTTCGCCCATCAGTGGTGGGCGCACCAGATCGTCGGCGCCGATCAGCAGGGCGCCACGGTGCTTAGCGAGACCTTGGCGCAATATTCGGCGCTGAGGGTGATGCGGCGCCTCTACGGCCCCGACCAGATTCGCAAATTCCTGAAGTATGAACTGGACGGCTATCTGCGCAACCGGGGCGGCGAGGCGGCCGCCGAACAGCCGCTGGAGAAGGTGGAAGACCAGGGCTACATCCACTACCGCAAAGGCTCGCTGGTCATGGACCGGCTGGCCGATGAGATCGGCGAGGCCCAGGTCAACCGGGCGCTGCGCTCGCTCCTGGCCAGGTTCGCCTTCAAGGGCGCGCCCTATCCCACCGCCCTGGACCTGGTGGCGGCGCTCCGCGCCCAGGCCCCGCCCGACAAGCAGGCCCTGATCACCGATCTGTTCGAGAAGATCACCCTCTATGACGTAAAAGCGACGGCGGCGACGGCGCGGCGGCGCGCCGACGGCCGCTACGATGTGAGGCTGACCGTCCAGGCGACGAAGTTCCACGCCGACGGCAAGGGCAAGGAGACGCCAGCCCCGATGAACGAGACGGTTGACGTGGGCCTGTTCGCGGCCAAGCCTGACACCGCCGGCTTCGGCCCGCGCCAGGTCATCGCCTTCGGCAAGCGGCCGATACGCTCAGGCGCGCAGACCCTGACCTTCGTCACCCGCGCGCCGCCCAGATTCGCCGGCGTCGATCCCTATGACGAACTGATCGATCGCCATGCCGACGACCACATCGTCGCGGTGAAGTGACGAGCGGAGGGTCTAGCGAGTGGCGCGCGCCGGACCGATGGCGCCGGGCCGCGCCGTTCCGGTAGGGGGGCTGCGTCCGCTTTCGGCCAGGACGCCAACGGGGAAAATCGACCCTGAGCGGACCTGACGCGTCGGAGCAGTCGGTCGGGCAGTTGCGTGATTAGGCAGGAACGTAGGTCAACCTGATCGTATCCTCGCCAATGGGATCGCTGGCCACAAGGCGGAGCGGTGGCCGGGGGCCGGCGAAGAATGGCGTGCCGTGACCCAGCACGAAGGGGCGGAAGTAGAGTCGATATTCATCAATAAGACCAAGGTCGGTCAGGCTTCTTGCCAAGTCCGGTCCGGCAACCGCAATTTCCCCAACCAGCTGAGCCTTCAGCCCGCGTATCACCGCCTCGGGGTCATCATCGACAAGCGTGGCGTTGGGGCCGACGGACTTCAGCGAGCGTGACACGACCCACTTCGGTTGGCGCCGCCACGCCGCAGCGAAGTCGTGTTCCTCCGCGCTCCACTCAGGATGGTCTTCGTCCCAATAACGCAGGATCTCGTACGTGCGGCGACCGTACACGCTGCCGGTCAGGTCGCGCTCTTGCTCGACGAAGTGACGAAAGAGCGCGGGGCCTGGCTCCATTTCCTGGTGGTCGACGTAGCCGTCCAGGGACTGCGACAATCCGAAGACGAACTTCGCCATGCTGCAAAACCTCCATCCCAGGGTCTACAGAATAGCTCTAGCCGCCGCGGCGCGGAAGTGAGGTTGGCGCAATCGGCGCGCCGCTACGGCGATGTGACGAATAACCAGAGGTCCGCCTTCCACCCCTCTCAGAAATTCAAAACGACCGCTTGTCGGCGGGTATCATCCGTCTGGTTCGCGTCACTCGAGTCTGTCCCGCTCGGGACCAATCAGCTCGACCGGAGTGAACAGGCTCTAACTCAAACACTTGGGCGCTTTCCGGTCGCAAGACCCGTTTCCACTCTTGCGGAAAGCGCTCTAAGGCAGCGACGCCTGCAGCGTTTTGGCGCGGGCCAGATGATCCTCGACAACCGGCGTCGCGGCGGCGGCGAATGTCTTCAGCGACGGCGTGTCGCCGCGCCGCGCGTAGATCCGTAGTCCCTGCAGTGCGTCCTGGTGCGCGGCGACCTGGTCGGCCAGATAGGCCTTGTCGAAGCCGCCGGCGGCGGTGAGCGCCAGGGCGGCGTAGCGGGTCTGGGAATCGTCGGGCAAGACGGTGGGCAGTTCGGTGGTCTGGCCGGAAGCATCGACGGCGGCCTGCAACGCCGCGTCGGATTTGGTGTGAGCCTCGATCATCGCCGAAGCGAAGGCCTTGACGTCGGCCCGGCTTGAACGCGTGAGGGCAAGCTTGGCTTCGGCGATCTCGAACAGATTCGAGCCGCCGGCCCTGTCCACGAAGTCGGGGCCGAAGACGGGGTCGGCCAAAGAGGGTAGGGCGGGCAGAGCCGAGGCCACCAAGGGCTCCGCGGTGGTGGCGGGCGGCGCGGCGGCGACCGTGGCCGCAGGGGCGGCTTCGGGGGCCGCCGGCTTTTCGCAAGCGGACAGAAGAAGGGCGGCGGCGGCGGCCCAAAGGCGAGGCGTGTTCATGGAGCGGTCTTTTAGCGGCGCCCGACGCGAACGGAAACCATCGCCGTGCTTATTTTTGCCGTCCCGATCGGTGAACCGTTCGAAACTTGGTCGGTCGGACTGGAAAGGGCCTCGGTCGAAACCTATTTCCAGCAGCGCCCCCGGCGCGCGGAACAACGCGGGCCGACCCGCGTTGACCGCCGTGAGTTCATCAGGCCCTTCCACCTGTCGTGGGGGCCAAAGCCTTCGTGGAGAACGCCATGTCCGCCGACACCTTCGCCCAAGCCGCCGACGAGGCCAAGCAGGCCAGAAAATCCGCCAACAGCGCCGCCGATCATGGTCAAAACGCCATCAACGACGCCGTCGCCGCGGGAGAACGCGCTATCGCGGAGGCCGTCCGAACGGCCGAACGGGTGTTCAAGGACGGCGTCGAGACCCTCCGAGCCCAGACCCGTGTCTACACCGACAATGCCGGCGCCCACGTCGAGGAGGCCCAGCGCTACGTCATGGAGCGGGTCAAGGAGCGACCGCTGACCGCCACGTTGACCGGTCTTGGTGTCGGCCTGCTGCTCGGACTTCTGC
>JALYTR010000233.1 GCA_030854165.1 Pseudomonadota bacterium
CCCGCCGGAAGATACCGGACGCATGCATCGCCGGGCGAGGCACAATGCCTCGCAGACCCCGACGACCGTTCCGGGCGCTTCCGGGTCGGCCAGGGTCGGCGCCACGGCCACCGCGCCGGTGGTCAACAGCGGTGACCCGAGTACCCCGCACTGAGGCTTGGCTTTTGGTGACCTGATCGGCGGGATTCGAAACCCCGCCGTATCGCTAACCGCTGATTGCCGCCTTCTGCAGGCCGATCAGGGTCTCGATCCCCTCTCGCGCCAGCCCGAACAGGGCCTCGAACTCGGCCTGGGAAAAGCCGCGCTTCTCGCCCGTGGCCTGGATTTCGACGATTTCGCCGGCCCCGGTGAGGACGAAGTTGGCGTCCGCTTCGGCGTTGCTGTCCTCCTCGTAGTCGAGGTCGAGCACCGGCATACCCTGATGGAGGCCGCAGGAAACCGCCGCGACGTGGTCCAGGATCGGTTCGCGGGCGATGACCCCTTCCTCCATCAAGTGGAGGGTGGCGAGTTTTAGGGCCACCCAGGCGCCGGTGATGGCGGCGGTGCGAGTGCCGCCGTCGGCCTGGATGACGTCACAGTCCAGGGTGATCTGGCGCTCGCCCAGGGCTTTGAGATCGACCACGGCGCGCATGGAGCGGCCGACCAGGCGCTGGATTTCCTGGGTGCGGCCCGACTGTTTGCCCTGCGCCGCCTCGCGCCGGCCGCGGGTGTGGGTGGCCCTTGGCAGCATGCCGTATTCGGCGGTGACCCAGCCCTGACCGCGTCCACGCAGAAACGGCGGCACGCCCTCTTCGAGACTGGCGGTGACGAGAACCTTGGTGTGGCCAAAGGAGACCAGGCAAGACCCCTCGGCGTAGCGGTTGACGCCGGTCTCCAGGGTGACGACGCGCAGGGCGGCGGGCTCGCGCTCGGAAGGTCGCATACCGGCAATACTCCATTGGATCGTTGGCGACGCTTGCGCGCCGCGAGGCCGCGCTTATCCTGCAATTGCAACGGACCGTCCATGACCCAACCCCTCGTCGGCCAGATCCCCCCGCGCTGCGCCAGTCTGGCCGAGCTGGACGCGCGCGCCCGCGACATCTTCCGGCGCATCGTCGAGACCTATCTTGAGACCGGCGACCCTGTGGGATCGCGCACCATCTCGCGCGGCGGGGTGCATCTCTCCCCCGCCTCGATCCGCAACACCATGCAGGACCTGACCGAACTGGGCCTCCTGGGCGCGCCGCACATCAGCGCCGGACGCCTGCCGACCCACGCGGGATTGCGCCTGTTCGTGGACGGCCTGCTTGAGGTGGGCGACATCGCCGAAGCCGATCGCCGAAATATCGAGGCTCGCCTTTCCGCCCACGGGCGCTCGTTCGACGAAGCCCTGAACGAGGCGAGCTCCATCCTTTCGGGCCTGGCGGGCGGGGCCGGGGTGGTGGTGACGCCCGTTCGCGACGCCGGGGTCAAGCATGTGGAGTTCGTGGCGCTGGGTCCCGACCAGGCGCTGGCGATCATGGTGTTCGACGATGGGTTGGTGGAAAATCGCCTGATGCGCCGTCCGGCCGGAATCACCCCGGCGGCTCTGCGCGAGGCGTCCAATTTCCTCAACGCCCGACTGCGGGGCAAGACCCTGGCTGAGACGAAGCTCGACATCGCCGGCGAGCTCACCCGGGCGAAGCGGGAACTCGACGAGGCGGCCGCGCGGCTGATCGAGGACGGCTTGGCGGCGTGGAGCGGCGGCGAAGGGATCGAGCGGGCCCTGATCGTGCGCGGCCGGGCCAATCTGCTGGGCGACCCCAACACCGCAGCCGATCTCGACCGGGTGCGAATGTTGTTCGACGACCTGGAACAGAAGGAGCAGCTGATCGGTTTGCTCGACGACGTGCGCGAAGCCCAGGGCGTGCGGATCTTCATTGGCGCCGAGACACGCCTATTCTCCCTGTCGGGTTCCGCCCTGATCGCGGCGCCCTATATGTCCGGCGGGCAGAAGGTGCTGGGGGCGATCGGGGTGATCGGCCCGGCCCGCCTCAACTATGCCCGGGTGATCCCGCTGGTGGACTATACCGCCCGGGCTCTGGGGCGAATCATGGATGGATGAGCAGGTATCGATGAGCGACGAACAGCCGCGGATGGACGACCAGGATCTTCAGGATGACGCCGGCGCCGACGAGGCCGCCCTCGCCGCCCTGCGCGCCGAATCGGCGGGTTTGAAGGACCAGGCCCTGCGCTACGCCGCCGAGGCGGAGAACACCCGCCGCCGGGCCGAACGGGAGATCAACGACGCCCGCGCCTACGCCATCCAGAGCTTCGCCCGCGACCTGCTGGGCGTGGCCGACAACCTGGCCCGCGCTCTGGAGCACGCCCCCAAGGATGGGGACGATCCCCTGGCGCGCAACCTGGCGGTCGGCCTGGAGATGACCCAGAAGGCGCTCGCCGCGGCGTTCGAGCGCAATGGCCTCAAGGCGATCGATCCGGCGCCGGGCGAGAAATTCGACCCGCACCAGCACCAGGCGATGATGGAGCAAACCTCCCAGACCGTGGCGCCGGGCGCGGTGATCCAGGTGCTGCAGACCGGCTACGAACTTTTCAGTCGCGTCGTGCGCCCGGCCATGGTGGTGGTGGCGGCCAAGGATTCCACCGGACCGGCGGCTGGCGGCGCGGACGCCGAATCGACATCGGCCGCGCCGGCCGACGATCCGACGGTTTGAAATCGACGCCAAACGCCCCCTTCCTCACGCCGACATTTCCGCTAATCTGCCAAGTCCGTTTTCACCCGCCGCGCACGGGACCTTGATCCGCGGCGGCGCCGGACTGGACTTAAAGAAGATGAAGCTGACGATCGAGCGAGCGGCGCTGTTGAAGGCGCTTGGGCACGTCCAGAACGTGGTCGAGCGGCGCAACACCATCCCCATCCTCTCCAATGTCCTCATTTCGACGCGCGACGCCGGCCTGGCGTTTTCGGCCACCGATCTGGACATGGAGATCACCGACGAGACCGAGGCGCAGATCGAGAGCTCCGGCCAGATCACCGCCCCCGCTCACACCCTCTACGAGATTGTCCGCAAGCTGCCCGAGGGCGCCGATGTCTCCCTGAGCTTCACCGGCGACGACCCCCGCCTGCAGGTCCAGGCCGGGCGCTACAAGGTCAATCTGCCGGTGTTGCCGGCAGGCGATTTTCCGGTGATGTCGTCGGACGGTCTCTCGGCCCCGGTGACGATCGCCACAGCCGACCTGATACGCCTGATCGACAAGACGCGGTTCGCCATCTCCACCGAAGAGACCCGTTACTATCTGACCGGCATCTATCTGCACACGGTGGTCGAGGACGGGAGGGCCGTGCTGCGGGCCGTGGCCACCGACGGCCACCGCCTGGCCCTGGCCGACATGCCCGCCCCGGAAGGCTCGGCCGGAACCCCCGGCGTCATCGTGCCGCGCAAGACCATTCAGGAAGCGCGCCGGCTGATGGACGACGCCGGCGAAACCATCACCCTCCAGATCAGCCCCCAGAAGGTGCGCTTCGATTTCGGCCGCGCCGCCCTGACCTCCAAGGTGATCGATGGCTCGTTTCCCGACTATACGCGGGTAATTCCCAGGGAGAACCATCGGATGATGAGCGTGGATAACGCCCTCTTCGCCGCCGCCGTCGACCGAGTGGCCACCATCTCCTCGGAGAAGAGCCGCTCGGTGAAGCTTGCCGCCGAAGCCGGCAAGGTGGTGCTCACGGTGCGCAACATGGAGACCGGTCAGGCCGTGGAGGAATTGGAAATCGACTACGACGGCGAGCCGTTCGAGATCGGCTTCAACGCCCGCTACCTGATGGACGTCACCGCTCAGATCGGCGGCGAGACCGCCGACTTCCGCTTCGCCGACCGCGCCGCCTCGGCCACCATGCTCGATCCCGTCCTGGTCCTCGATCCCACCGACGCGGGCGTGCAATATGTGCTGATGCCGCTGAGGGCCTAGGGCGCCAAGCGGCGGAGAAGGCGTGCGATCGGCGATCGACCATCTGCGGCTGACTGACTTTCGCTCCTATGAGGCGGCCGAGCTGGCCGTGGGCGGGGCTAGCGTCTTTCTGTTCGGGCCCAACGGGGCTGGCAAGACCAACCTTTTGGAGGGTCTCAGCTTCTTCTCACCGGGGCGAGGTTTGCGCGGGGCGGGGCTTGGCGAGGTGGGGCGCCGCTCGCCAGGCGAAGCGGCCGGTCGGGCCTGGGCGGTGTCGGTCCAGATCGGCGGCGAGGCCGGTGAGGTGCGCGTCGGCACGGGCCTGGAAGCGGCCGGCGACACGCGGCGGGCGGTGCGCGTCGAGGGCGAAACCGTTCCGGCCGGGCGGCTGGCCGAGTATGCCCGGCCGATCTGGCTGACTCCGGCCCAGGACCGGCTGTTCCTCGATGGGGCGAGCGAGCGGCGGCGGTTCTTTGATCGGCTGGTGTTCGCCGCCCTGCCGAGCCACGCCGGCAATGTCGCCGCCTATGAGCGGGCGTTGCGTGAGCGCACCCGCCTGCTCGCGGAGGCGCCGGCCGATCCCGCCTGGCTGACCGCGCTGGAGACGGCGATGGCCAAGGCCGGCGCTCTGGTGGCGCGGGCGCGGGCGCGGAC
>JALYTR010000234.1 GCA_030854165.1 Pseudomonadota bacterium
GGTCTATCCCGCCGCCGCGGTGCAGCAAACGAAGCGAGACTACAGCCCCGGCGAGGTGCTGCGCCAGCCGGTCTTCTGGGTCATGTACATCATGTTCGTGGCCGTGGCCGCGGGCGGCCTAATGGCCACCGCGCAACTGGCCCCGATCGCCAAGGACTTCAAGATCGGCCACATCCCCGTCAACATCATGGGGCTGGTGCTGCCGGCGCTGACCTTCGCGCTGGCGGCATGGCTGCGCTAAAAGCCGCCGCGCCGCCTGTCGAAGTCGGTCGAAATCAGCTTTGGTCGCCGCCACCGCCGTTTGAGGCGGTCTTGGAGCGCTGGCTCTCGCGATCCCTCTGCTGGGTCCAGTAGGCGGCGCCGGCTCTGGGTTTGAACATGGTGCGCGGCGCGCCGGCCTTGGAGACCACCGCGAAGGTGTTCACCTTGGCGTCGTAGATCAGCTTGTCGCCGTTGGCGCGATCGAGGGTCTGCGCATCGCCGGGCGGACGGTCGATGAAGGCGTGAACCTTGGTGACGTAGTCGGCCTCGCTGACCGCGCCGAAATCGCCGCCGTTCTTGGTGAACTGGAACTGGGCGTTCTGTTCAGCGGTATGGGTGCGGTTGGCCGCCCACATCGGCTTGCCGCCCACCAGGGGAACCGGCGCGTCGCGCGGATCGCCAAAACTGGCCTGGCTGACGGCGCCAGGCGTTCCGGTCGAGGCCTGCGGGGCGGCGGATGGAACGGCGGATTGTTTTTGGCCGCAGGCGGCCAGAGTGAGGGCGAGCGCTCCGGCCGCCGCGAACAACACTACTCTCATGGGTCGTCTCCCGTTTTTCGACGTTGATAGGGTACTGGGATGAGGGTACTGAAAGAAAGCACTGGAACAAACAAAGAACGATTTTGGATCGTTTGTCCAGAGGCTTTGTTTCACGCTATGAGCAGCGGGCGAATTTGGGAAGGGGCGTCGGCCTTGGGCGAAGCGCGGGTGCTGCTGATCGTGGGGGGCGGGATCGCCGCTTACAAGGCCCTGGAGGTCGCGCGCCTGTTGCGCAAGGCCGGTGTCGGCGTGCGGCCGATCCTCACCGCGGCCGGCGCCCGGTTCGTGACGCCTCTGTCGCTATCGACGCTGGCAGAGGACGAAACGCGCACCGATCTTTTTTCCCTCGCCGACGAGGCGCGGATGGGCCACATCGAGCTCACCCGCGCGGTCGATCTGGTCCTGGTGGCCCCGGCCACGGCCGATTTGATGGCCAAGGCGGCGGCGGGCCTCGCCGACGATCTCGCCTCGACGGCCCTCCTGGCCACCGACAACCCGGTGATGATGGCCCCGGCGATGAATGTGCGCATGTGGCTCCACCCGGCGACGGCGCGCAATCTCGCCACCCTCAAGGGCGACGGCGTCATGATCGTCGGTCCCGACGAGGGGGCCATGGCTTGCGGCGAATTTGGCCCCGGGCGCATGGCCGAACCGGCGGTCATCGTCGAAGCGGTGGTGGCGGCCCTTGCCGAGCGCGGCGGCAAGCCTTTGGCCGGCCGACACGTTCTGGTCACCGCTGGCCCCACCGCCGAGCCCATCGATCCGGTGCGCGTCATGACCAACCGGTCCAGCGGCAAGCAGGGCTACGCGATCGCGGCGGCCATGGCGGCCCTGGGCGCGCGGGTGACCCTGGTCTCGGGCCCGACAGCTCTGGCGAGCCCCTCCGGCGTGAACCGCATCGGCGTGGAAACCGCCCAGGAAATGTTGGCCGCCTGCCAGGGCGCCCTGTCGGCCGACGCCGCGGTCTGCGTCGCGGCGGTCTCCGACTGGCGCCCCGACGCGGCGAGCGGCGTGAAGCTGAAAAAGGGCAAGAATGGGCCGCCCGCTTTGCGCCTGGTGGAAAATCCCGACATCCTGGCCAGCCTGGCGGCGCCCGGACCTATGCGCCCAAAGCTGGTGGTGGGCTTCGCCGCCGAAACGAGCGATCTGGAAGCCAACGCCAGGGCCAAGCTGGAGCGCAAGGGCTGCGACTGGATCGTCGGCAACGACGTGAGCGAGGCCGCGATCATGGGCGGCGACGAGAACGAAGTCCTGCTGGTCGACGGGCGGGGGACGGAACGCTGGGCCAGGGCGTCGAAGGCCGAGATCGCCCGGCGTCTCGCGGCTAGGATCGCGCTGGCGCTGGCGTGACCGTGACCGTCCAGATTCGCCGCCTGGCCCACGGCCGGGACTTACCCCTTCCCGCCTATGAGAGCGCCGGGGCGGCCGGCATGGATCTGCGCGCCGCGTTTCCCGAGGGCGAACCGCTGACCCTACGCCCCGGCGCGCGCGCCGGCGTGCCGACGGGGCTGGCCATCGCGGCGCCGCGAGGCTTCGAGGCCCAGGTGCGGCCACGCTCGGGCCTCGCCCTGCGCGCCGGCGTGGTTCCGCTCAATACGCCTGGCACTATCGACGCCGACTATCGCGGCGAGGTCAAGGTCATCCTGATCAACCATGGCGCCGAAGACTTCGTTGTCCGCCGCGGCGACCGCATCGCCCAACTGGTCATCGCGCCGGTCGCGCGGGCGGCGTGGGACGAGGTCGAGAACCTGGACGAAACCGCGCGCGGCGAGGGAGGATTCGGCTCGACGGGCGGCCGATAAGGATCGTCAATCCCGCAAGCCCAGGACGTCGCGCATATCGTAGAGCCCCGGCTCCCGGCCAACGACCCACGCCGCCGCCACCACCGCCCCACGCGCGAAAAGGCGCCGGTCTCGCGCTGAGTGCGACAGGGTGAGGATTTCGTCCTCGGCCGCGAAGACCACGGCGTGCTCGCCGACGATGCCGCCGGCGCGCATCACCGAAAAGCCGATGTCGCCCTCGCGCCGCGGGCCGGTCACGCCGTCACGACCGCGCCCGGCGACGTCGTTTAGCGCTTTGCCGCGCCCCTTCGCCGCCGCCCGTCCCAACAGCAACGCCGTGCCCGAGGGCGCGTCGCGCTTGAACCGGTGATGGGCCTCGGCGATCTCGATGTCCCAGTTCTTGCGGTCGAGCTTGCCGGCGGCCTGTTCGACCAGGCCGGCGAGGATCGCCACGCCAATAGAGAAGTTGCCGGATTTAACGATGGCGACCTTGGCCGACGCGGCGCGCACCGCCTCTTCGTCGCTCGGCGAAAATCCTGTCGATCCGATCACCAGCGCAGGCCCTCCGTTGGCGGCGGCCCGCGAGGCCAGGGCGGCCGAGGCGGCGCCGGTGGTGAAATCGACGATCACGTCGCAGCCCGCCAAGTCCTGATCGGCGGCGCCGGGCCGGCCGAACTGGGCGGTGAGAGCCGCGCCCTCCCGTTCGGCGACGACGCTCGCCACGGCGCGGCCCATTTTTCCTGGCGCCCCCGCCACGCCAATTCTGATCGCTGCGTTCATCGAAACTCCTTGGCCTCATCGCGGCCCTCAGTCTGGCGACGGCGCGCGCGCCGTCAATCTCAATCGGCCCGCCCAAGGATCGGTTGTCCCGCAGGGCGCCCCTCGTTAGGGTGATCGCCCGCGTTCGACGCTTAAGGCCCATCCATTCCATGAGCGAGCCCGAGAAACGCACCTTCACCGACGAAGAAGCGCTGGCCTTCCACCGCTATCCGACGCCCGGCAAGATCGGCGTGGTGGCGACCAAGCCCATGGCGACGCAGCGCGATCTGTCCCTGGCCTATTCGCCCGGCGTGGCGGCCCCGGTCCTGGCCATCGCCGGCGATCCCGACCTTGCCTACGAATACACATCCAAGGGCAATCTGGTGGCGGTGATTTCCAACGGCACCGCCATCCTGGGCCTGGGCGATCTGGGCGCCCTGGCGGCCAAGCCGGTAATGGAAGGCAAGAGTGTGCTCTTCAAGCGCTTCGCCGATGTCGACAGCGTCGATATCGAGGTTTCCTCCCGCGACGCCGACGAGATCATTACCGTGGTCAAGAACATCGGCATCACCTTCGGGGGCATCAATCTGGAGGACATCAAAAGCCCCGAGTGCTTCCGCATCGAGACCGAGCTTCAGGAGCTGCTCGACATTCCCGTCTTCCATGACGATCAGCACGGCACGGCGATCATCGCGTCGGCCGGCCTGATCAACGCCTGCGCGATCACCGGCCGGCGGCTCGAGGACGTGAAGGTGGTGCTGTGCGGGGCGGGGGCGGCCGGCATCGCTTCGCTCGATCTGATGAAGGCCATGGGCGTGCGCTCCGACCATTGCATCGCGGTAGACAACACCGGGGTAATCTACCGAGGCCGGGAAACCGGCATGAACCAGTGGAAGTCCGCCCACGCAGTCGATACCGACGCGCGCACCCTGGCCGACGCCATGAAGGGGGCCGACGTGTTTCTGGGTCTGTCGGCGAAGGGGGCGGTGACAAAGGAGATGGTCGCGACCATGGCGAAGCGGCCGATCATTTTCGCCATGGCCAATCCCGATCCGGAGATCACGCCAGAGGATGTCCACGCCGTGCGCCCCGACGCCATCGTCGCCACCGGCCGTTCGGACTATCCCAATCAGGTGAACAACGTCCTGGGTTTTCCCTATATTTTCAGGGGCGCCCTGGACGTGCGGGCGAGGC
>JALYTR010000235.1 GCA_030854165.1 Pseudomonadota bacterium
GGCCCTGGCGCGTTAGAGTGGCGCGATGACGCGCATCCTTACCTACAATGTCCACCGCTGCGTGGGGACCGACCGGCGGTTGGACGTGGGGCGGGTGGCGGCGGTGATCGCCGCGGCGGCGCCGGAAATCGTGGTTCTGCAGGAGGTGGATGTCGGCCGCGCCCGCACCGGCGGGGTCGACCAGGCGCATCGCCTGGCGCAGCGGCTGGGCATGGCCTCGCGCTTCCACGCCGCCCTGAAGGTCGAGGAGGAACGGTATGGCGACGCCATCCTCACCGCTCTCCCTGAGCGCCTGATCAAGGCCGCCGCCCTGCCCGGCTACGCGCCGATCCCGCGCCTGGAGCCGCGCGGGGCGCTGATGGTGGCGATCGAGGTGGCGGCCGGCCGGGAGGTTCAGGTGATCAACACCCACCTGGGCCTCGTTCCGCGCGAACAGCAGATCCAGGCCGCCGCCCTGGCCGGCGAGGGGTGGCTGGGAAGCGCGGCGCGGCGCGATCCGCTGATCCTGCTGGGCGATCTGAACGCCACCTCAAGAACGGTGGCCTACCGGACCCTGGCGGGGGCGTTAAGCGACGCCCACGCGGCGCGCGGCGCGCGGACGCGCCGGGTGGCGACCTTTCCCTCGGTCATGCCGGTCCTGCGTATCGACCATGTGTTCGTGAGCGGCGGGATTCGCGTCCTGCGCCTGGCGGCGGCGGCCACCCCCCTGGCCCGGCTGGCCTCGGACCACCTGCCCCTGGTGATGGATTTCGAGATAGAGGGGCAGGTGGCCGGCGGGGACCCGCGCTAGTTGGCGCCGGTGGTCTGGGTGGGAACGGTGGCGGACGCGGTGGTCGTCGGCGCGCCGGTGAGGGCCTGGCAGACGCCGTCGCGCTCGGCGACGAGCTCGGCCTTTTCCGTGGGCCCCGCGTGGCCGGCCTGGAGAACCGCGGCGGCGCGAACCCCTTCGGCGCGATCCTGCAGGCCGCTCGGGCGCCCGGCCGTCTGGGATTTCAGCATGGCGTCCAAGGCGGCGGTGTCGCCCTTGCCCAGAGCCCGGGAGGCGACGAGGGCCTGGCAGCGCACGGCGGCGAGATACTGGCTGTCGTTGAGATGGGCCGGGGCGGCCCAGGCGGCCAGAGGGGCGGCGGAGCAAGCCGCGAGCGAGGCGGCGACGACAAGAGTCTTGAGCATGGAGTTCCTCCTTGGAATTGGGATGCCGAACATGCTCCGGCTGACCAATTTTCCAAGTTAATTCGAGTAAATGTTTTGCATTAACGGTTTTTAATCTGTCCTAATTGTAATATTCACCGCCTAAATTTGAACAACTTGAATTCGCGGGGCCGGCGGGCTAGGAGGGGCGATGGCCAAAACGCCGCCCCGCCCGATCGCCACGCCCTGCGTCAACGTCTGCGTCATCGACGGGGCGAGCGGCCTTTGCCTGGGCTGCTATCGGACCTTGCCGGAAGTGGCCGGGTGGTCGGGATTCACAGAGGCGCGGCGCGGCGCGATCATGGCGAGCCTGGCGGGTCGGCGGACGCGGATCGCTCCGGAGAAGCTGGGCCTGGTCTGAGCCAGGCGCCGAGTGGGCGGAACGGATCGCGGCGGCGGGAATTTGTCGTTAAAGGAGAATCCGCATGACCGACACACCCACCCCAGCCAAGAACGATGGATCGCAGCCCGGCGTCATGGGCGACGGCACCGAGGAACAGAACCTCGGCCAGCGGGGAAACCCCGCGGCTCGGATCACCGAGGACGAGGTGCGCGAAGCCTTCGGCAAGAAGCCGGACAAGGCGCCGCCGAAGCCCTGATCTCGATCAGCCGACGGGAGACAGCTCCCGCGACGCATGGGCCGCCGCGTCGCGTTCCGCCTTGCGAACCGCGTCGAGGGCCCGCTCGATCACCGCCGCGCTCGCGCCTGGACCCACCCCCTCGACGGTGAGCGTCCGCCGCCAGGCGCGGGCGCCGGGCCGGCCATGGAAGAGGCCCAGCATGTGCCGGGTCATGGCCGCCAGATGGGTTCCCCGGCCAAGTTCGCGCCGCACATGGGGCAGATAGCGCTCCACCGCCTCGAAGTGCGTGGGGCCGGGCGCGGCGTCCTCGAAGAGGCGCCCGTCGATATCCGCCAGCATGGCCGGCTCGTGATAGGCGGCCCGGCCGAGCATCACTCCATCGACGCGCGCCAGATGGCCGGCGGCCTCGTCCAGGGACGCGATGCCGCCATTGACCACCACGGTCAGCTCCGGCCGCTCGCGCTTGAGGCGATGGACGAGGTCGTGGTCGAGGGGCGGGACGTCGCGGTTCTCCTTCGGCGAGAGGCCCTTCAGCCACGCCTTGCGGGCATGCACGATGAACACCCGCACCCCCGCCTCCGCGCAGGAATCGACCAGGCGAAACAGGCTCTGCTCGGGATCCTGATCATCGACGCCCAGGCGGCATTTGACGGTGGCCGGGATCGCCATCGCCGCGGCGATCGCCGCCATGCACTCGGCCACCAGGCGCGGCTCGGTCATCAGGCAGGCCCCAAAGCGGCCGCTCTGGACGCGGGTCGATGGGCAGCCGACATTGAGGTTGATCTCCGCATAGCCGAAGTCCTCGCCGATCCGCGCCGCCGCCGCGAGGGCCGCCGGATCGGAGCCACCGAGCTGCAGGGCCACCGGCTGCTCGGCCGGGTCGAAAGCGAGCAGCCGCGAGCGGTCGCCATGCAGCACCGCCCCGGTGGTGAGCATCTCGGTGTAGAGCCGCGCCCGCCCCGTCAGCACCCGATGGAAGGCCCGGCAATGGCGGTCGGTCCAGTCCATCATCGGGGCGACGCACAACCTATGATCTTGAAATTGCTTCATTTCCCGAGTAGCGTCAGCGCGTTAGCCCGCGGGGCGAGGGTCGCCGTCTTTTTCCGCCGCGACGCGCGCCTCGGCGGCCGCGATCATCGCCTTAAAGCGAGGATTGTCGTGAAGGCGAATGAAGTCCGGATCGACCTTGATGTGGCGTAGAAAGCTAGCCGCTACATTTTCCAGGACCGGACCGAGCACATCCAAAGCCGCGGCCGGCTCGTCCAGGTGAATCAGCAGGATGCAGGCAAAGTTATAGCGCATATTCCAGTCGTCGGGGTCGATCAGCAGGGCGCGGTTCATCCGCTCCTTCGCGCGTTCGGCCTCGCCTAGCGTGGCGAGGGCATAGGCGCTGTAGGCCATCACCGTTCCATTGCTCGGGTCCAGGGCCAGGGCTTTTTCGGCTCGGGAGAGCGCCGTCCGCGCGGAACGACGAGCGGCTTCGGAGTTTCCCACGGCAACGTAACAGGACATCAACATGGCCGGCGAATTGATGTCCGTCTCCATGAGATTCGTCGCCTTCTCCCAGTAGCGTATCGCATCCTCGAGGCGTTGCCGCCTGTAGCTCAAATACGCGGCTGATCTGATCACCTCGTAGGACTCGGCGTCCTGGCCAAGGGCTATATCGATTTCGGCCGCCGCCTCCTCATGACGACCGCTGTCGCCCAGGATTCTGGCCATGACCGCATGGGCTTCCGGCAGGTTGGGGTTCAGCGCCAGCGCCCGTTCAGCGGCCACCAGCCCGTCATCGCCTTTTTTGCCTATGGTCATGCGCAAGGTCATCTGGGCATGAGCCATGAGAGCCCAGGCGCGCGCATATCCAGGGTCGATTTCGGTGGCGCGCCTACACAAGCGAATGATTGCCGAAGCCCGTCTAGCGTCGCCCTCGGGTCCGGAGACATAGAGCCGCCGCGCCATGAGGTAAAGATTGTAGGCCTCGACATTGCTGGCGCCGCGGTCCTCGATGGCCTGCTTCTCTTCCGGCAGGAGCCTGAGTTTCAGAGCCCCCACGATCGCCTGGGAGATTTCGTCCTGCAGGGCGAAAATGTCGTTGAGGTCGCGGTCGTATCGTTCGGCCCAGAGGTGATCGTTGCTCGAACCGTCCACCAACTGGGCGGTGATCCTCACACGCCCGCCGACTTTGCGAACGCTGCCTTCCAGTATGTGGTCAACCTTTAGTTCGCGCGCGACTTTCAGCAGATCGACGTGCTTGCCCTTGAATACAAAGGCGCTGTTGCGGGATGTCACCGCCAAGGCCGAGACCTTGCTCAGGTCCGTAATGATGTCCTCGGTGATTCCGTCGCTGAAATATTCCTGGTCCGGGTCACCGCTCATGTTCGCGAAGGGCAGTACGCAAATCGCGACACGCGCCGGATCGCGAATCGAGGCGGACGGCGCCGGACTTGAGATCGCGGCCGCCGTTCGGGCCGCACTCTTGCGGGCGATCATGGCGCCGAGCGCTCGAATTACTTCCTGAACCCGCGCGCTTCGCGGATCCTCACCCCAGTCATCAAGGTCGGTGGTATGAAACGTGCGTACATCGATCGGCATCTCGGCGTGGTCAAAGCGAACCGGGACGAGGATGCCGCGCTCAACCCCCACGCGCGCCTCACCGCGCACCCATCGGGATTCCACTGAATCGGGGGTCTAGACCACGAGGACGGCGGCGGCGATCTCCAGCTCCGCGGCGATCTGGCG
>JALYTR010000236.1 GCA_030854165.1 Pseudomonadota bacterium
ACGTCGGCGAGGGCGCCGCGGCGGTGGAGAACGGGGCCTATGTCGATAGCTGGAAATCGGCATGAAACTGGCCTCCCTGAAATCGGGCCGCGACGGGCGCCTGGTGGTGGTCTCTCGCGATCTGGCCTGGTGCGTGGAGGCCGATGGAATCGCCGCGACCCTGCAGGAGGCCCTGGACGACTGGGAGCGCTGCGAGCCTCTCCTGCGAGGTCTGGCCGAGAGTCTCGAGCATGGCTCGGTGGCGCGCACCCGCTTCCACGAACGCGCCGCCGCCAGCCCGCTGCCCCGCGCCTACCAGTGGGCGGACGGCTCGGCCTATGTGAACCACGTCGAGCTGGTCCGCCGCGCCCGTGGAGCGGAAATGCCGGAAAGCTTCTGGACCGATCCGCTGATCTATCAGGGCGGCTCGGACGGCTTTCTGGGGCCGCGCGATCCGATCCCCCTGGCCGACGAGTCGTGGGGCTGCGATCTCGAGGCCGAGGTCGCGGTGATCGTCAGTGACGTTCCGCGGGGCGCCGATCGCGCCACGGCGCTGGGCGCCATTTGCCTGGTCATGCTGGTCAACGACCTTTCCCTGCGTGGCCTGATTCCGGGCGAATTGGCCAAGTCGTTCGGCTTCTTCCAATCGAAACCAGCCTCCGCCTTCTCACCGGTCGCCGTGACGCCCGACGAATTGGGCGAAGCGTGGAACGATGGGCGCCTGTCGGGTGCGGTGACGGTGGAACTGAACGGCGCCCTGTTCGGCCGCGCCGACGCCGGCGTCGATATGACCTTCGACTTCGGGACCCTGATCGCCCATGCCGCCAAAACCCGCGCGCTTTGCGCCGGCTCGATCATTGGCTCGGGCACGGTTTCCAACCGGGGGGAGGACGGTGGCCCGGGCAAGCCGATCGGCCAGGGCGGGGCCGGTTATTCCTGCATCGCCGAACTGCGCACCGTGGAGACCCTGCTGGACGGCGGGCCCACCACCCCATTCCTCAAAGCCGGCGACACCGTGCGCATCGAGATGCGCGATTCCGCCCGGCGCTCGATCTTCGGGGCCATCGACCAAGCCGTCGTCGAAGCGTGATCCTCTAGTGAACCGAGACCGGGGCGAGCTCATGGGCCAGGGCAGCGGCCACCGCCGAATCCTTGTCGCCCATGACCGCCAAGCGCGCGCCGTCGGCGCGATGGACGGCGTAGAGGGTCTGATTGGGTGACAGATCGAAGCCGCGAACGACATCCACCGGCGTATCGGCGATGATTTCAGCCGCCTTGACGGGCCGCACATAGACCAGGTCCGGGGCGCCCAGGGCCGCGAAGTCTTCCGGCGACAGAACGGGTGTCAACACGGGGTCATCTCCTTGAATCATTCCAACGCGTGGCAAGGCGGCTGGTTCAGCCGAACATCGGCGCGCCTTTGAGTTCGAGGCGGCGTTGCGAGCCTCTGACGGGCTCCGCTCAAGCAGGGCTTGGACGCACGAATGAAGGTGGCGATGACACTTGCGTGGCGCAAGGGCGCGCCGCGATCCGGGACGGCCGCCCGTCTCCGGTTCCGTGGAAAAGGCCGCCCGGTTTCCCGGACGGCCCTTGTTGGTGGAGCTAAGCGGAGTCGAACCGCTGACCTCTTGAATGCCATTCAAGCGCTCTACCAGCTGAGCTATAGCCCCGGATTGTCTCTCCGCGTTGCCGCCCTGGCGCGAGGCGGCGGAACCTAGTGTGACGAAGCCGGGCAATCAAGAGCCGTCGCGAAAGGCGGCCTTTAGCGATCCTCCCGCCGCTTCTCGCCTGGAAGGCCGTCGATCTCGTCCTGAGGGAAGGTGTCGTCTTCGTCTTCGATGAACGGCACGCCGTCGTCCTCGGCCTCCTCGATGTCGTCCTCCTCGGCGAAATCGACTCCCAGGCCTTCGCCCGGCGGCGGCGCGGCGGCGTCCGGCTCGACCTCGTCGTCGTCGGCGCTGAGCGGCGGATCGTCGACCACCGCGTCCAGTTCCGGCGCCTCGTCCGGCTCAGCCTCGAAACCGTCCTCCACATCGGCGGCTGGCTGGGCGGCCTGCGGTTCGGCCTCCTCTTCGGCCGCGACGGGGCGAACCCGAACACGACGATTGCGCAGGGCCTCTTCCGGATCGAACTCGGCGCCACACTTGGGGCAGACCGCCGGGCGGCGGCCCAGGTCGTAGAATTTCGTCGAACAGGTTGGGCAGATCTGTTTGGCGCCCAGTTCGGGATTGGCCAATGCGGCGACCTCTAAGGGGGAGTTTGAAGCGGCGGCTCCCTTGCCATGGCGGGGCGCCACTGTCAAAATCAATCCCCATCCTTTCAAGGGCGCCGCGATGAAGCCGGGCAGCGCCACGGCGCAGGCCAAGATGATCGCGCGCCCCGCCGGCCCCCTGCGGGGCCACGTCCGCGCGCCGGGCGACAAGTCCATCTCGCACCGCGCCTTGATCCTGGGCGTCCTGGCCAATGGCGTCACCGAGATCGATGGGCTGCTGGAGGGCGATGACGCCCTGCGCACCGCCGCCGCCATGCGCGCCTTTGGGGCGGCGGTGGACCGGCTGGGCCCCGGCCGCTGGCGCGTCACCGGCCAGGGGAAATTCACCGAACCGATCGAGGTGATCGATTGCGGCAATGCGGGCACCGGCGCGCGGCTGATCCTGGGCGCGGCGGCCGGTTTCGACCTCGCCGCCACCTTGACCGGGGACGCCTCCCTGCGCGGCCGGCCGATGGCGAGGGTTCTGGAACCGCTTGGCCAGATGGGCGCGCGGTGGATCGGGCGCGCCGGCGGCCATCTTCCCCTTTCGCTGCGCGGCGGCGACCTGAAGGCGGTGACCTGGCGCCTCGTCCAGCCGTCGGCGCAGGTGAAATCGGCGGTGCTGCTGGCGGGGCTGAACGCGGCCGGCGAGACGCGGGTGATCGAGCCGGTCCCGACCCGCGATCACACCGAGCGCCTGCTGCGCGTGTTCGGCGCGCGGGTGGAGGTGGAGGACACCGCGGAGGGCCGGGTCATCGCCCTTGGAGGTGGCCAAGCGCTGAGCGGCGCGCGTCTCACCGTGCCGGGCGATCCGTCCTCGGCCGCCTTTCCCCTGGTCGCCGCCCTCATCGTTCCAGGATCTGAGGTGACGATGGAAGGCGTCCTGCTCAATCCCCTGAGGGGTGGGCTGTTCGAAACCCTGCGCGAGATGGGCGCCGATCTGGCGGTGAGCCACCCGCGCCAGGAAGGCGGCGAGAGTGTAGGCGACGTCACCGCCCGCCATTCGGTCTTGCGCGGCGTAACCGTGCCGCCGGCCAGGGCCGCCTCGATGATCGACGAATATCCGATCCTCGCGGTAGCGGCCGCCTTCGCGCGCGGACCCACGGTTATGCGCGGAATCGGCGAACTGCGGGTGAAGGAAAGCGACCGCATCGCCGCCATGGCCGCCGCCCTGGCCGCGTGCGGGGTCGAGGCCCAGGAGGAGGATGAGGGGTTGGTGGTCATGGGCGCATCGGGGGCCAATCACCCGGTGGCGGGCGGTGAGGTGCGCACTCATGGCGATCATCGCGTCGCCATGAGCGGCCTCGTCCTGGGCCTGGGCGCCGGCGGACCGGTGGTGGTGGACGAGGCGGCGATGATCACCACCAGCTTCCCCGGTTTCGCGGACCTGATGGCCGCCCTCGGCGCTGATCTGGGCGTGGCCTGAGATGGGCTTCGTGATCGCCGTCGATGGGCCGGCCGCCTCGGGCAAGGGGGTCATCTCGGTGCGCCTGGGCGCGCTCCTGGGCCTTCCGGTGCTCGACACCGGCCTTTTGTACCGGGCGGTGGGCGCCGCGGTTGTCCGCGCCGGAGGCGATCTCGGCGACGAGGCTACCGCGGCCGACGCGGCGCGCGGGCTGGATCCACGCCGTCTCGAAGATCCCGATCTGCGCGGCGAGGAGGCCGGGGACGCCGCCAGCCGGGTGGCCGTCCATCCGGCCGTCCGCCGGGCGCTCCTACAATTCCAGCGGGCGTTCGCCCTGCGCGAGCCGGGCGCGGTGTTCGACGGGCGCGATATCGGCACGGTGATCTTCCCCGAGGCCCAGGCCAAGTTCTACGTCACCGCGACGATCGAGGCGCGCGCCAAGCGGCGATGGCGCCAACTCGCCGGCCAGGGCCATGGGGTGACCTACGAGGAGACCCTGGCCGACATTCGCCGGCGCGACGCCCGCGACGCGGCGCGCCAGAGCGCCCCCATGCGGTCGGCCCCCGATGCGGTCTTGCTGGACACCACCGATCTCGATATAGACGGCGCCTTCGATGCGGCCCGCCGTATCGTCGAGGCGGCGCGCGCCCGTTGGGAACAATCCTAAAAGGGCAATCCCATCGCGCCATCCCTCGCCGGCCGCGGGCGCGCCCGAGGTGCGACTCAAAGGGATGCTCCCGCATCCGATTTGAAGAGTCGCACCTCAAGTGTTTGAATCTGGTGGATCGGACCACAAACGGATGAAGAATCATCCGTTTGCTACGATCCACCGGAGCGATCTTCCCTTCACCCAACGCCCCAGCCGCG